>JAAYIZ010000209.1 GCA_012523215.1 Thermovirga sp. | reverse complement strand
CTTTCGTCCTATCGTCACCGGAAGATCTCTGGTTCCACGCCAAGGATACCCCCGGAGCCCACGTGGTGTTGAGGCTTCCGGGTAAAACGCCCCTTCCGGGTGACGCGCTCGAGTTTGCATCGTCCCTGGCGGCTTTTTACAGCCGATCCTCCGAGTCGCTGACCGTCGCAGTGGACTATACGAGACGGAAGAACGTGAGGCCCATCCCCGGGACTATCTCGGAGGTCGTCTATTCCAGGGCCCGTACCCTCATGATCTCTCCCCGTCTTTGGTCAAGACTTCTCCAAGAAAAGTCTTCAGCTCCCGGTGAAGAAAAGCCCTGAATAGCAGGGGTTTCCCACTCCTGGGATGGTCAAAACCAAGTACCCAAGAATGAAGAAAGATACAGACAAAGCCGAAGGGGGCTTTCATCCTGGGAGCATAAAGCTTATCCCCCACAGGGTACAGCCTATGTGTCTCATGTGAACCCTGATCTGGTGGGTCCTTCCCGTCACAAGGCTACACCTGACCAGGGAAAATCCCCTCCTGCTCCAGATCACGGAGTAGTCGGTGACAGCGCTTTTCCCCGAGGAGGATATGGCCATCCTGTAGCGGTTCCTGGGGTTTCTCCCGATAGGCAGGTCTATTCTTCCAAGGGGTATTTTGGGAACACCCCACACCAGGGCCAGGTACTCCTTTCTAACCCGCCGTTCCTGGAAAGCCCTGGCAAGTATGTCGAGGGAGCGGTCGTTACGGGCAACCACCATCAGCCCCGACGTCGACGCATCTAACCGGTGGACTATTCCAGGTCGACCGGAGGCACCCGATCCCGCTATCTCCGGGAATTTATGCAGCAGTCCATGGACCAGGGTCCCCTTCCAATGACCGGGAGAAGGGTGGACAATGAGGCCGGAAGGCTTGTCCACGACCAGGATGTCTTCATCCTCCCAGACCACCCCGAAGTTCACCGGTTCCGGTATGATTTCCTTAACAGACCGTGGTTCCAGGGATACACTGATGGCCATGCCACTACGAACTAGCAGCGAGGATCGGGCCCTCTTGCCCTGTTCGATCCGCACCTTTCCGTCCCTGATGAGAGCCTGGACCTGGGACCTCGTCCTGTCGAGTTTCCATGTCAAGAAGACATCGAGCCTTTCGCCATCCAGGTCCTCACCTACGACCAGCGAAAGGATCTCTTCTTCTCCCATGCCCCTTTCACCCTGCTCCTTTGATTAACCGGCGTCGTTCATCCGACCGAGGACACCCCGGCACCTGTCGCAGACCCCTTGTTCCGATACTTCCGGAGCCCACCTCCAGCATCTTGGGCACTTTTCTCCCGAAGCTTTTCTGATGTTAAATTCCATGCCCGTCTCGGGGTCCTTCCACGAGAAACCGCCTTCTGCGAAGGCTTCCACAACGCGCAACGAGGACACTATCGACAGGGTAGTCCACTCATCCTCCGGCAGAAGCACCATCGGATCCTCCCCGGTTTTGCCCTTTAGCACCTCCACCCGGGCATCGAGCGAATGACCAATGATACCGGACGACCTTGCCGATTCGAGGGCTCTCGATATGACCCCCCTTTGATCGAGAATCTTCTCCCAGCGGCGGTCCAGTTCTTCGTCGAGGAGTGATTCGTCCACGGCGGGCCAATGGGAAAGAAAAACACTCTCGGGGAGGGAGGGGTCCAAGTTTCTCATTTCCTGCCATACCTCCTCCGAGGTGAAGCTCAGCACCGGGGACAGCATCTCCATCAAGGCGCGAAGGATGATCCATAGGGCAGTCTGGCAGCTTCTCCGCGCCCGTCCGTCACGATCCTCCGCGTAAAGCCGGTCCTTTCGGACATCCAGGTAGAGGGCGCTCAAATCGTTGACGCAGAAATGATGGATCATATAGGCGGGGGCGTGAAATTCGAACTCGTCGAAGCCCTTCGTCGCTTTCCTTATCAGCCGCTGCGTCCCGGAAAGGATCCAGCGCTCGAGTTCAGGCATCTTCGTGAAGGGCACCCTATCCTTACCCGGATCGAAGTCATTGAGGTTGCCCAGTAGGAAGCGGGCGGTGTTCCTGATCCTTCGGTAGGACTCCACGAGGTTGGACAGTATCTGGTCCGATATCCTTATATCGTTCCTGTAATCGGTGGAAGCTACCCAAAGGCGCAGGATATCGGCGCCGTACTTATCGATTATCTCCTGGGGAGCGATGACGTTTCCCAGGGATTTGGACATCTTCCTTCCCTCGCCATCGACGATGAAACCGTGGGTGAGGACCATATCGTAGGGAGCCCTGCCTCTCGTCGCCACCGAGGTCAGGAGAGAGGTCTGGAAATAACCCCTGTGCTGGTCGCTCCCCTCGAGGTAGAGGTCGGCGGGCCACTTGAGGTCCTTACGGGTGGCCAGCACCGCCGCGTGGCTGCAGCCGGAATCAAACCAGACGTCCATTATATCCGTCTCTTTCCTGAGTTGACGGCTCTCACAATGGGGGCAAAACGCCAGTTCTCCGAGGATCTCTTCCGGGGAAAGGCGCCACCAGCTGTTGGAACCCTTGATGCGGAAAAGGTCCTGGACCTTCCTGATCCTCGTGGGATCAGCCACTACACCCTTGCATCCCTCGCAATAGAAAGCGGGTATGGGGACTCCCCAGATTCTCTGTCGACTGATGCACCAGTCGGATCGCTCCTTGACCATGTTGGCGATCCTTTCCTTGCCCCATTCGGGTATCCACTTGACCTGGTCGATCTGATCGAGGGTATTATCCTTGAAAGCATTGACCGCGACGAACCACTGATCGGTAGCCCTGAAAATGACGGGCTTCTTGCACCTCCAGCAATGAGGGTATGAGTGGGTCATCCTGCCGCTGCCGAGAAGTCGGCCCCTCTCCCGAAGGACGGCCAGGACCTTTTCGGAGCCCTCGTCAAGGGAGAGGCCTCCCACGAGTTCCGTATCGGGCAGGAAGAAGCCCTTGTCATCGACGGGGTTGAGTATGTCAAGGCCATATCGGATGCCCGTCTCGAAGTCCTCCGCTCCGTGACCGGGGGCCGTATGGACGCAGCCGGTCCCCTGGTCGAGGCCAACATAATCGGCGAGGGCGAAAATGATATCCCTGTCGTCGTAGAAGGGGTGCAGGGCGCGGGCCTTGGCGAGATCTCGCCCCTTGACGGTGATGAGCGGTTCCCCGAACTCGAGGCCGGTCACGGATGAAACCTTCTTCCTGAGCGCCTGGGCCAAGATGTAGACCTTGCCATCGGGGGCGGGCACGAGAGAGTAATCGTAATCGGGATGGATCGCCACGGCGAGGCTTGCAGGGAGTGTCCAGGGCGTAGTGGTCCAGACGATGACATAGGCCTCCCTTCCGCCTATGGCCTCCTCCACCGCGCTGTTGCCCGAGGTTACCAGCGGGTAGGCCACGTAGACCGATGGCGAGGTTTCGTCTTCGTACTCTATCTCAGCCGCGGCGAGGGCCGTCTGGCAATCTATGCACCAGAAAACGGGTTTCCGGCCCTTGTACACAAGGCCCTTTTCCACCATGTCGGCGAAGACGCCGATCTGGGCCGCCTCGTACTCCGGCTTGAAGGTGATGTAGGGATTCTCCCAGTCTCCAAGCACCCCGAGCCTCTTGAACTCCGACCTCTGGATATCGATATACTTCTCGGCGTAAGCCATGCATTGCTTCCTTAATTCAACGGGGTCGATGGTCTCCTTCGACCGGCCGATCTCCTTGAGGACCCTGAGCTCGATGGGCAGACCGTGGGTGTCCCAACCCGGAACGTAGGGAGACTGAAAACCCTTCATCCATTTGTATTTTGGGACAAGATCCTTAAGGATCTTATTGAAAGCCGTCCCGATATGGATGTCCCCGTTGGCGTAGGGGGGCCCATCGTGAAGGACGAACTTTTTTGCCCCTTCCCTCTCGGCCATCAGTTTTTTGTAAATCCCCTTCTCTTCCCAGAAAGAAATGATGCCAGGTTCCCTCTTGACCAGGTTAGCCCGCATGGGGAAAGATGTATCGGGGAGGTTCAAGGTATTCTTGTAATCGGTCGACACGCGCTGGACGCCTCCTTCTTTATTCAAAAAGGCCGCCGGCATGACCTGGCGACCTTCCTGGTTCAGGGATACTTTGGCCAGGATGGCGGGTGACCAGGCTGGCCCTAGGTTGTTTCCGTAGCCGCCGCCTCTTTTTTGAATCGAGCGGCCTGGAAGAAATGCACGAAGAGGAGCACGGCCAAGCCGATGGAGTCCGATCTCATGCCCGGTACCAGGAGACCCAGGGCTCCGGCCAGGGCCAAGATCCTGACCCACAGGGGCATCCTGGTCTTGTAAAAGCCTATGGTGCCCATCCCCAGGAGGAACACGCCCAGCAACGCCGTCCCTATGGACATAATGAACGGGAGGGCCTCAAAGTCGACCAAAACGAGCATGGGGTTGTAGACATAGATATAGGGCACCAAGAAACCCGCCAGGGCCAGCTTGATGGCGACCCAACCCGTCCTCATGGGGTCCGCCCCGGCAATGCCCGCCCCGGCGTAGGCGGCCAGGGCCACCGGTGGGCTTAAATCCGCGGCGATGCCGAAGTAAAGCACGAACATGTAGGCCGCCATGGGCGCCACACCCAACTGCAGCAAGGCGGGAGCGGCCATCGTGCTGGTGACGATGAAGTTGGCCGTCGTAGGGAGGCCGGCGCCGAGCAGAATGCAGGCCACCATGGTCAACAGCAGCGATACGATCAGGATCCCGCCGGAGAGGGTGATGATGGCGCTGGCGATGCGGAGCCCCAACCCTGTCAGGGTGGCGGTCCCCACCACTATCCCCACGGTTCCGCAGGCACAGGCCACTCCGAGGGCGCCCCTGGCCCCCGAATCCAGGGCTTCGACGAATTTTGTGAAGGTAACCCTGGTCTCCCTGTTCAGGAAGGACACGACCAGGGTGGCCAGGATGCCGTAGTAGGCCGCCTTCAAAGGAGTGTAACCGGCAAGAAGGAAGTAGATTATCGCGCCCAGGGGGATCAGGAGATGCCCTTTCTTCTTCATCAACGGAATTATCTTGGGCAGTTTTTCCCGGGGAAGCCCTCTGAGGCCCAGCCTGGTCGCTTCGATGTGCACCTGTACCATGACCGCGAAGTAATAAAGCAAGGCCGGAACAACGGCGGCGAGGGCCACCTGGATATAGGGTATACCCAGGAACTCCGCCATGATGAACGCCGCAGCGCCCATGACGGGAGGCATGATCTGACCCCCCGTGGAAGCCACTGCCTCTACGGCCCCGGCAAAATAGGGTTCATAGCCGACGCTTTTCATGAGAGGGATGGTGAACATCCCCGTGGTGCAGACATTGGCCACCGACGACCCCGAAATGGTCCCCAGCAGTCCCGAACTCAATACGGCCACCTTCGCCGGTCCCCCGGTGGAACCCCCGGCAAGGGCTATGGAAAGGTCGATGATAAAACGCCCCATACCGGTTTGTTCCAGGAAGGACCCGAAAAGGATGAACATGAAGACAAAGGTCGAGGATACCCCCAGGGGAGTTCCAAACACTCCTTCGGTCCCCATGTACATGTGATTGATGATCCTGGTTATATTGAAACCCCTGTGGGCGAAAAGCGAGGGGAAATGCCTTCCGAAGTAACAATAAAAAAGAAAAAATATGGCGATCCCGGGCAACACGGGGTTGGATACCCTCCTGGTGGCTTCCAACAAAAGGAGGATACCCAGTAATCCCGCGGTAATATCCATGGTCGTCGGAAGACCAGCCCTCATCACGATCTCATTGAAAAAGATCACATGGTAAAAGACCACGTAAGCGGCCACCCCGCCCAGGACAAAATCGTACCAGGGAACGGCATCCTTGCGTGCTTTGCCCGAAACAGGGTAGAGCATGTAGACCATGAAAAGAACCAGGGCCAGGTGAACAGCCCTTTGCTTGATGGCTAGCATGAGGCCGAACCCGGAGGTATAGAAATGGAAGAGGGAGAGGACAACGGCCGCCAAAAGGACCAGTTTCGCCTCCCATCCCGAGAGGGTCCTGGTCCTCGCCTCGGTGTCGAAACGCCTTCTTAGTTCATCAAGGTCGATCTGCTCCTGTTCCGCCTCGGTGTTGTCCGCCTTGCCGAGGTCGATTTCATCGGTCTTGTCGGTCAAAAAAAACCCTCCCTGTCCTGTCGGCTTCTGTGGAAGCCTCTTTAAGGGGTGAAATTGCTGCGAATCAGGTCGATTCTACCACACCCTCACGATACGTCACAGATGCCGTGCTTTGGAAAGGGCCTCCCAAAAAGGCCTGACACCTACGGAGAAATCCAATCTTCTGGATGGGTAAATCCTGAAAAGTTCATGGATCACCTGTAACCTCCCGGGGAGAATGAGGATGTTCCTGCCGAACTTTTCGTCGCCTACCCTGTAGTAAAATCTTTCCCAAGCGCTTCTTCCACCCCGGAATCGGAACCACTGTCCGTCCACGATCAACTTGCCGTTTCTGGGAATTACGATAGGAAGGCCGGCGTTCTGCGAGACCACTCGCTCTTCCCAGGCCCAGATCTTTCCCCCCACTACCCTGTAATCGTCTTCAACGGGGGTTCTTTCAACGGAGTGGATGTACCTCGTGGTGAAAGAATACCCCACCGGTATGGGACTTGAATGCAACACTGCTTTGCCATCGGAAATTTCCAGGATCGAGACGGGTGTACAGGTCATGAACAGAAAAAGAGAAAATATAGTCGCGGCGAATGTTCGAGGTTTGATTTTCATCGTCTGCGCCTTCTCGGGAGATCGTGGTTTTATTCAACGGTGCCCTCCAGGAGGGACACAAAACGGCAGTACTCCCCCCATTCATCCCTGTAACGACCGCCTTCCTTGACCCTGGTCAGGAGCCTTTCCGTTCCGCCGGGGACAATCACGGGAATGACGATCCTTGCGTTCCGGGCCGTTTGCTCCATCAAGGCCGAAGGCACGGAGGTGGCGACCGCCGTCACGATGACACGGTCAAAAGGGGCTTCCTCGGGCAGTCCGAGCTTCCCATCCCTGTGATAAACCTTGACCTGGTAGCCGAGTTCGTCCAGGAGAAGCGAGGCTGACCTGGCCATTGAGGCGATCCGCTCAATGGTATGAACCTCCGCGCCCATCCAGGCGAGGATGGCCGCCTGGTAGCCCGAACCAGTGCCAATTTCAAGGACCTTCATACCGGCGTCGACCTCAAGCCGGGATGTCATCAGGGCCACCATATAGGGTTGTGATATGGTCTGGCCATTTTCCAGAGGGAGGGGGTTATCATCGAAAGCCCATTTCCTGAGCCTTTCGGGAACGAAAAGGTGGCGCGGGACGTTTCTGAACGCTTCAAGGATCTTCTCGTCCCTGATACCCCTGACCTCGATCTGGGAAAGGACCATCCTTTCCGCTCTGGCTTCCCAGTCCTCCAAGGAGTCCACCTCGAGACCGATCAAGGTTTTCGAAAAAAGAGCCTTAATCCTTGCTCTTACGGGACGAAACACGGTTGGCGGGCCTGAGGCGATTCGAACGCCTGACCTACGGCTTAGGAGGCCGTTGCTCTATCCTCTGAGCTACAGGCCCGTCATTGAACGTTCGTAATATTACCATGGGATCATTACAACTTCAATGATCCCCTTGCGCCGATCAGGGGCCGCAGCAGGACATGAATCTCTTCGTCTCTTCTCCCGTTCCGTCCCATTCCGCCAAGGTGCTTCTCACGTCGGTCTTCATCTGCTCCACCAGCAGGGAAACGGCGGGAAAAGCTTTTTCCCTCCTGAGCCTCCTGAAAAAGAAAAGCGAAACCTCTTTCCCGTATAGTTCACCCCTGAAGCCGGGGATGTAAGCCTCGCACCTGAGCTCCCCCACGCCGGGGAAGGTCGGGTTCAACCCGATGTTGACCGCCGCTGGGAGAGCATCGGAACCGAAGGCAACCCCTCCAGCGTAAACGCCCCTGGCGGGCATCAATTTAATGCCGGGGAGTGAAAGATTTATCGTCGGGAAACCGATCGTCCTGCCTCTTCCATCGCCGTGAACGACGACGCCCCTGATCATGAAGGGATGGCCAAGGTCCGTTGAGGCATCGGCCAAATCTCCCTTGATAACGCGCTCCCTGATGAGCCTGCTTCCAATCTTCCTCCCGGAAGGGGTGGCAAGATGAGGAACGACCTCGACCTTCCAACCTCGCCTGGAGGCGAGTTCTCTCAGGAGTACCGCGTCGCCGCGCCGATTCCTGCCGAAACGGAAATCCTCTCCCACGACAAGTCCCCTGATGAAAAGGTTGTCCTCCAGGAATCCAAGAAAATCATCGGGCTCCATCTCCGCCAAATCTTTGGAAAAATGCAACCTGACTATTTCCGGTATGCCCAGGCATTTCCCGAGGATGTCCTTTTCCGGCTCGGTGAAAAGGGGCAAAAAAGCTTTGCGGTCCAAAACGGACTGGGGATGGGGGAAAAAGGTCACCACGCACCAGGAATCGGAAATATTTTGCGAAAGGTTTTCCGCGGTCTTGAAGAGCCTCCTGTGTCCAAGGTGAAAACCGTCAAAGGATCCAACAACGGCTATCATTTTTTTACGGTCCTTCCAACGCCAGGTTGGTGACGGGCCTGGCCAAGCCGGCGCCGCCTCCGGATTCGATCCGCGCGAAAGACACTATTTTCTTTCCAAAGATAAGGACGAACTCCCCGGTCCGATATCTTCCCCAACCGCTTCGCGTCAGCTCCCCCACCCGCAAGGGACTCCCGGAGGCGATCGCCTCTTCCTCGTCACGGGAAGCCTGGTAGGATGTAAAACTGCTTGAAAGGAATGAAAGGGGAAGGATTCTCTCCTCGAGGGAAGTGGATTCCATCGAGGCCATATCATCGCTGGACAAGGCATCGGCCGCAAAAAAGGGGCCGAGGGATTCCCTCTGGAGGCTTAAAACAGTGGCTCCGCATCCGATAAATTCTCCAAGATCCCTTACGATGCTTCTGACGTAGGTACCCTGGTGGCAGTTTATCTTCAAGGGCACATCCCGCCCTTCCATTATGGGGCCGGTCCTCCGGAGGGACGTGATCAGCACCGGCCTCGCGGCCAGCTCCACATCGTAACCCTTCCTTGCCATCAAATGAGCCCTCCTGCCTTTGACCTTGACCGCCGAAAAAGCTGGTGGAACCTGGTCCCTGTGGCCGTAAAGGGAAAACAGGGCCCTGTCGACACCCTCCTCATCAACCTCGCCAATGTCACCAGCGGAAATAACCTCGCCGGAAAGGTCATCGGTGTCAGTCCTAATTCCCAGGCGCGCCGTGGCCAGGTAGGTCTTGGGCAGCATCATCACGAAACGGGAAGTTCTCGTGGCCCTTCCGATCAGCAGGACGAGAACCCCGGAAGCCCCCGAATCCAGGGTACCCCCATGCCCCACCCGCGTCTTGCCGCCCAGGATCTTTTTTGCCAGGTTGACGCATTGGGTACTTCTTGTGCCCGGCACCTTGTCAATGATCAGAAATCCCGATCTCATCCAGATCCTCCAGCCTCCTGATGAAAGCCTCGAGTGATCTTTCAGGGTTATCCTCCATCTTGCACCCCGACGCTCGCTCGTGACCGCCTCCACCCCAGAGGGCTGCTATCTTCCTGGCGTTCATGGGCTCTTTTGTCCGGATGCTGACGCGACAGTATCCCTCGTCCTCCTGGAAAAGGGCGGCGACCTGAACGCCGCTGACGGAGAGCAGGGTGTTTACCAGGTTCTCCGTGTCGTCCCTCCTAGCTCCAAGGGCGGCCAGATCCTCCCTCGACAGGTAGGTGACGCAGACCCGACCGTCCAGGTGAAGGCTGGCCCGGGAAAGCCCTCTTCCCCAAAGATGGATCCCCTCCAGGGAACGGTTTTCGTAAACCATCCGGAAGATCCTGGAAGGTTTGCCTCCTCGGCCCACCAGGTCCGCCGCGACCCTTAACGTCCTCTCATCCGTCGAAGGAAACCGGAAAAAACCCGTATCGGTGGCGATGGCCGTGAGCAGTGATTCGGCCACTTTCGTGGAGATCTCCCACTGTGCCGCGAGGAAAAGATCATGGACCATCAAGCCCACCGAAGACGCTCCTTCGTCGACCCAGTTCAGCGACCCGAACCTGCTATTGTCGCCATGATGGTCTATATTGATGACAACGGCCTTTTCGCCGGGGGATGGAAGTCCTTTCAGGGTCCTTTCGGGGTTGCTCGTATCCAACACGATTACGGCCAGGTAGGCTGAACGCACGCTGCTTTCGAGAGATGCCGCGGCGACATACCTTTCATGGAAGGGTAAAAACCCGTACACCCTGGGGAAAGGGTCGGGGCCGTACCACGAACACTTCTTGCCCATGGACGCGCCCTGGAGGAAAAGGGCGCTCCCGCAACCCAACGTATCGCCGTCGGGTTTTTCATGGGCCACGATGATCCACTCCGGCACACTTTCAAGGAGGCTGACCATCCCGTGAAGGTCCTTCAACAGCCGGCATCCTCCGTTTCTTCCTCTACTTCGGGGAGGTCCAGGCTGTCAAGTATATCCTCTATGGCCTGGGCCCGGTCCTCGGTAGCATCGTATATGAAATGGAGTTCCGGCACTTGCCTTAGCCGCATACTTTTCCCGAGCATGGACCTCATCACTCCCGCGGTCCTGTTGAGCGATACCTCGACATTCTCGCGGCTTCCCGGGGTAAGAGCCCTGAAATAAACCTTGGCGTGTGAAAGGTCTTTGCTGCAGGAGACCTCCGAAAGCACGGCCTCCTTTAAGGTATCATCCTTGATCCTCGTCCTTATCAGGTCCGAGATCCTGCGTAACAGTTCCCTGTTTATCCTTTCAATCCTGAAAGTCGTCATATCTTTTTACCTCTTTCTTCTCGCGTACCAGAAAGAAGTCCCCCTTTTCTTCCATTGAACGGACCAGGCGCATCAACGAGTCGATCCTTTCTTCAGCCCCGGAATGGGAAGACGACAGGGCGGAAAAGGCCAGGAAACCTTCCTGGCAGGACCCATCGGGTCCGAGATCCGCGGCGGAGACGTTGAACCTGCTCCGCGCCCTTCCCAGGATGGACCTCGTCACCTGCCTCCTGTCCTTCAGGCTGGTGGCTTCAGGTATTTTAAGGTGAACAAATAACATGCCGCAGAAGGCGGCCCGTTCCCTCATCTTTCCAGGGTTCTCCTTTCCTCTACCAGTTCAAAGGCTTCAACCGTATCCCCTTCCTGGAAATCCTGCTGGTTTGAGAAGCTCATGCCGCATTCATATCCCGCGGATACTTCCCTGGCATCGTCCTTGAACCTCCTGAGCGCGGAGAGGCTGCCTTCCCAAAAGACCACGCCATCCCTGATCAGCCTTACCTTCGCTCCCCGCTTGATCACCCCGTCGGTCACATAGCAGCCGGCTACCTTCCCGGCCTTGGGAACCTTGAAGATCGCCCGGATCTCGGCCTGTCCCAGGACATGCTCCCGGAGAGTAGGCGCCAGCATGCCCTCGAGGGCAGCATGAACATCCTCGATTACATCATAAATTATCCTGTAAAGCCTGATCTGGACCCCCTCGTCTTCCGCGATCCTCCTGGCGTTGGGGTCGGGCCTGACGTTGAAGCCGATGATAATGGCGTTCGAGGCTGAAGCAAGCATAACATCCGACTCGGAAATCCTTCCGACACCCTCATGGACGAACTGGATGCCCACCTCGCTGGTCTCGATCTTCTTCAATGAGGCCTTAAGGGCTTCCAGCGACCCCTGGACATCGCACTTGAGGACCACTGAGAGGACAGGGGTCTCCTCCATCTGCATGCGGTCGTACATTTCCTCGAGGGTGATCTTCTTCGGGGGGGCCGATCCCGCCCTTTTCCTGGCGGCCTCCCTGTCGCTGATCGCCTGGCGGGCTTCCTTTTCGTTTTTGGCCAGGGAGAACAATTCTCCCGGCTGGGGGACCGCCGAGAACCCCAGTATCTCCACCGCCGTGCTGGGACCGGCCTCATCGGTCTGGTTCCCGGCATCGTCGATCATGGCCCTGATCCTTCCCCAGGCTGAATCGGTCTGGACGACATCTCCCCTTCTCAGCGTGCCCTGTTGGACCAGGACGGTGGCCACCGGACCCTTGCCTTTATCGAGCCTCGCCTCGATCACGATCCCCTCGGGTGAGACCGTGGGATCGGCCTTGAGCTCAAGCAGATCGGCCACGATGAGGACCATCTCCAGGAGTTGATCTATTCCATGACCGGTTACAGCCGAAATATCCACGGCGATGGTGTCCCCGCCCCACTCCTCGGGGACAAGCCCGTGATCCGACAATTGTTGCCGGACGCGGTCGGGTCGGGCCTCGGGTTTATCGACCTTGTTGACCGCCACCACGATCGGTACACCCGAAGCCTTGGCATGATTAAGGGCCTCGATGGTCTGGGGTTTGACGCCGTCGTCGGCCGCAACCACCAGGATCACGATGTCCGTGGCCTGGGCCCCCCTGGCCCTCATAGCCGTGAAGGCTTCGTGCCCGGGCGTGTCCAGGAAGACGATCCTTCTTCCCTTGTGGACCACCGTGGAAGCGCCTATATGCTGGGTAATGCCTCCCGCCTCGGTCTCGGTGATCCTGGTTTTCCTGATATGGTCAAGAAGGGTGGTTTTTCCGTGGTCAACGTGTCCCATTACGGTTATTATGGGGGCTCTCTCCTGGAGATTTTCTCCCTTGAAAACCGGCTTCTTGGTTAAAACCGCGTGGTCCTCCAGAGCTTCTTCGTCGTCGGCCACGATCTCAAAACCGAGTTCGGCGGAGAGGACCTCGAGAATCTCATCGGTTACCGGCGAATCGGCCGGGATCATGTGACCCGAGGAGACGAGGATCCTGACGAGTTCACCGGCTTTCTTATCCAGCAGGGTCGCTACCTCGTTTATCGGGGCTCCCCTGGGGACGACCACCCTTTTTGGCGGTTTCTCATCCCCGGCAGGCTTCTCGCTTTTTTCGAGGAGGGCGTCTTCCACCAGCTGCGCCGTTTCCGATTCTATAGAGTTCATATGATTGTTGACCTCTATACCGAGGTCCTTCAGAAGATTCATCATTTCCTTGTTTGACTTTCCCAGCATCTTTGCCAGTTCATAGACCCTGATCTTACTCATATCTATCGACCTCCCCGGCCACAAGCTTCTCTATCTTGTCCGACAGTCCCCAACCGAGGGGCAGGCCTATGATCTGGGTCCGCCCCGTCGAAATCATACTCCCCAATTCTTCTCTGCCCAGAGATGGCAAGACCGCGATACGGCAAGCTCCTCTTCTCCTGTAACCTTCGATCATGGATCTCACGTTAGGAGAATGGTCGCCGGAAAGTATCACCAGGAGCCTGTTCCCTTTTTTGAGTTCAGTCCTGACGGCATCCTGCCCCGAGAAAAGCATACCCGCTTTCCTCGCGATCCCGAAAAGGCCGGGTAATTTTTCATTCAATGCCTTCGCCCCCCGGGGAATCGGAAGCACCGTTCTCCTTCAGCAGAATCATCAGCGATGCCACAAGTTCTTCAGGCACCTTGACCTTGAGGGACCGGGAAAGCTGCTTCCTTTTCAAGGCCCGTTCGAGGCACTCGAGTCTTCGGCAGATGTAAGCCCCCCTGCCGGGAGTCTTCCCTGGAAGGTCGACCACGACCTGGCCATCGGGGCGCCTGACGATCCTCAACAAATCCCTTTTAGGGAACTCTCCTCCGCAACCCGCGCAGGTCCTGGGTCTTTTTCTTTTTTCATGGCCGGCGCCGGCTCCCGTCACAACTCAGCCTCTTCGGGGTTGACCAGTTCATCGAAAAGGTCTTGGAGGGTCGGTAACTTTTCAGGTTCCAGGACCTTGATATCGATTTTCCACTTGGTAAGGCGCGCCGCCAACCTGACATTCTGTCCGGCTTTTCCTATGGCCAGGGAGAGATGATCGGGCCTGACGAAGACCTGGACCGATCTCTCCTGCTCCAGGACCGGTTCGACCTTCAGGACCCGGGCCGGCGACAGGGCATTCCTGATGAAAGCCAGGGGGTCGCTGCTCCATACGACCACGTCGATCCTTTCACCCCCGAGTTCCTTGCTTATGGATTTGATCCTGGCCCCGCCGCTGCCGATGCAGGCACCCACGGGATCCACGTTCTGGTCCAGGGTGGAAACGGCCACCTTGGCCCTCACGCCGGATTCCCTGACGATCTCCTTGATCTCGATGGTCCCCTCCCTCACCTCGGGTATCTCCAGTTCCAGGAGCCTCCTCAGCAGCCCGGGGTGACTCCGGGAGACGATTATCTTGGGTCCCCTCGTAGTTTGCCTCACCTCTACGAGATAAAACTTCATCCTGCTTCCCAGGGCATAGGATTCTCCCACGATCCTCTCCTCCCTGGGCAGGATGGCCTCCGTCCTGTCGTTGAGCCGAACCAGGACCTGTTCGTCCTCCGATTTGAAGACCACGCCATTGATGAGATCACCGATCTTGTCGGAGAACTCCTCGTAGATGATCTGCCTCTCGGCATCCTTCAGCCTTTGTATGATGACCTGCCTGGCGGTCTGGGCCGCTATACGGCCAAACTTTTCAGGCTCGACCTCCACCCGGACAATATCCCCAACCTCAAGGTCATTAAAACCCAGCCTGGCGGCGTCCTCAAGGGTCAGCTCCGTATCGGCGTCGCTGACCTCTTCAACGATTTGCCTGACTTCGTTGATGGATATCTCCCCGTTCTCGAGGGCCACGTATACCTCAACATTCTGGTTGCCTCCCCTGTACTTGCGGTAGGCCGATACCAGGGCCGCCTCCAGTCCCGAGGATATGACCTCCAAGGGCAGGTTTCTCTCCTGCGTTATCTGCTTCAGGGCTCGAAGGAAATCGCGTCCCAGCTGCATTACTGCTGCCCCCTTTTCTTCTTTCCCTTGACATCGGTCCTGGCCTGGCCAGGCATTTCAAAGACGAGATTAGATCTTGCCATGTCAACGAAGGGGATGTTGACCTGCCCCAATTCGTCGTCATCGAAGAGAACGACCTCTCCGGAGGTCGCCACGATGGTACCGGTCAGGTTCTTGCGGTCTTTGACGCTCTCCTTCAGCTTGATCCTCGCCCTCTTCCCCGCGAAGCGCTCGAAGTCGGACATCGTTATCAAGGGCCTCTCGACGCCGGGAGAACTCACCTGGAGGAAGTACCTCTCGGGAAGCCCCGGGTCGAAGTCGTCGAGCATTCTCCCGAGTTTCCTTGAAACGATCTCACAATCCTTCACGTTGATGCCCCCCAGGCTATCGATCAATACCCTGAGCACGGGACGGCCTTCTTCCAGGGCCAGTTCCGACAGGACGTACTCGTAACCGGTGGCCTCCACCAGTTCCCTGATGGAACCGTGCATCCTGCGCATGGTTTCCTTTTCAATCTGTCTTGCCATCTTCAAAACATCACCTGCCGCGAATCCTTTGCTTGGGAAACACCTTAAAAGCGGATAAAAAACAAAGAGCAGGATTTCCCTGCTCTTCGCCCGTCCGAACCTTTAAGGCGGTTCACCTCGAATAAGTATACCACGCCTTTGAATTCTTTTACAACAAAAGGAATGAGTCCTGGAGGATTGGGATCCTTCGACTTTATTCCATCCGGTAATTCGGGGCCTCCTTCGTAATTACGACATCATGGGGGTGGCTCTCCTTGACGCCGGCCCCGGTTATCCTGACAAAGGCAGCCTTCCTTCGCAGTTCCTCGATATCGGAGGCTCCTACGTAACCCATGCCGGACCTCAGGCCCCCTACGAGTTGATAGGTGATGGCGCTCATGGGCCCCTTGTAGGGCACGAGACCCTCGATTCCTTCGGGAACGAGTTTTTCCTCCGTCTGGCCTTCCTGGAAGTAACGGTCCTTGCTCTCCCCGATGCTCATGGCCCCGAGGGAACCCATTCCCCGATAACTCTTGAAGGATCGGCCCCGGTAGATGACCACCTCGCCGGGACTCTCGTCGGTGCCTGCGAAAAGCGATCCCACCATCACCGAATCGGCCCCGGCGGCGATGGCCTTGACCACATCGCCGGAATAGCGGATCCCGCCATCGGCGATGACGGTCTTTCCTCTGGAATGGGCCACGGCAGCGACTTTTATGATCGCCGAAAGTTGGGGAATCCCTATCCCGGCGATCACCCTGGTGGTGCAAATCGATCCGGGACCCACCCCGACCTTGGCGGCGTCGGCGCCCGCGTCGATCAGGGCCTCGGCCGCCTCCCCCGTGGCGATATTGCCCCCCACCAGGGCCACGTCGGGGAAGTTCCTCCTGATATGTCTTATGGTCTCCACGACGGACTTGGAGTGTCCGTGGGCCGTATCCACGACGAGGACATCGATGCCGGCCTCCACCAGGTTCCCTGCCCTTTCCAGGGCGCCCTCTCCGACCCCCAGGGCCGCCCCGACTCGGAGCCTGCCTCGGGAATCCTTGGAGGCCTTGGGAAAGTCCCTGGCCTTCTGGATATCCTTTATGGTGATCAGGCCTTTCAATATCCCCTCACGGTCGACGATGGGCAATTTTTCGATCTTATGCTTCATCAGGATCTTGGTCGCGCCTTCAAGATCGGTCCCTACGGGCGCCGTGACCAGGTTTTCATGGGTCATCACCCTGCTGATGGGCTGCTGGTAATCGGTGATGAACCGGAGATCGCGGTTGGTTATTATCCCTACCAGTTTCCGTCGGCCATCGACTATGGGAACTCCCGATATATGGTAATGGTCCATGAGTTCCACTGCGTCCCTGACAAGATCGTCGGGGTGGAGATAAAAGGGGTCCACTATGACCCCCGACTCGGAACGTTTTACCTTGTCCACCTCGGCTACCTGCTTTTCGCAATCCATATTGCGGTGGATGATGCCTATACCGCCTTCCCTGGCAAGGGCAATGGCCATGCGGCTTTCGGTAACCGTATCCATGGCGGAGCTGCAAAAGGGGATATTGAGGCTGATATCGGAGGTCAGGCAGGAAGAGACATCGACCTGGGAAGGCATCACCTCGCTGTAGGAAGGCACCAGGAGCACATCGTCGAAGGTCAGGCCATCTCCAATTATCCTCATTTCGGGCCCGTCCATAGGGCACCTCCTCTTGTAATGAAATTTATCACACCGATCGGTCCTTGGACTCCGTTGGCAGAGAGTCTATACGAAAGACCCCTCGTTGGGCAACTGTTTTTCTTCCCTTTTACAATCCCCATCTTCCGGATCCAACAGCGACCCGGGGACTCCTTCTTTGCGGGAAATGCGGGCAAGAGCCCAGCACCTCATCGCCTCTCCCCTTCCGACATCCCCCGTCCTTTCACCCGATTTGAACTTGAGGGAGACCCTACCCTCTCTCCCCCTGAAAAGGACCCCTGAAAGGCTGTCACGGATTTGACCGTGCAGAGACGCAAGTCGCGGCACCTGGGCGTTGACGACGACATCCAACGACAAAACCCTGTAACCCGCCTGGCGAAGCATCTCCACGGCCTCTTCGAGAAGGTCAAGGCTCCGCATACCCCTGAAACGCTCTTCCGACGGGGGGAACAGGGTACCTATGTCGGGCAGCCCCGCTGCTCCGAGGATGGCGTCGGCCACGGCGTGGCAAAGAAGATCGCCGTCGGAGTGGCCCGAGAGCCCCAACGGAAAGGGAATCCTGATTCCCCCGAGCACCAGGGGTATCCCTGGAGCGAGCGGGTGGACATCGAATCCCAGGCCTGTTTTCTCGACCGTGGTGCCTCTTGCGATCCTGCGAGCCATTTCCAGGTCTTCCCTGAACGTGATCTTGAAGTTCAGGGGGTCGCCCATGACCCAGCCTAGCTCCCGCCCGGAAGCCAGCCAGGCTTCGGCTTCATCATTGATCTTGCCCCGGGTCTCTTCCAGTGCGTTTTTAATCTCATCCCGGCGGTAAACCTGGGGGGTTTGGGTTGCTACGAGACCATCGCGGGGCATGCTCCCGGTGATGACGCCTTCCTTGGTCAGTTTAAGGGCATCCGTCACCGGCAGAACCGGGATGGCTGAACCCCTCTCGACAGCCTTGACCATGAGGCGTTGGCATAACTCCACCGAGGTGAAGGGACGGGCGGCATCGTGGATCATCACCATCTCTTCTCTCGAGGCCTCGAGTCCCCTGAGGACGGAGTCCTGTCTTGTCTTTCCGCCGACTACGATGTCCAGGTCCAATTTGCCTCGAAACCCCGCGTCCACTTTTTCGAAAAGGAGTTCCATTCCGGGGGGTGCGACGAGTACCACCTGGTTCACCCCGGCGTCTTTCAACTCCAGGGCGGTCCTGGCGGACCATTCCCAGAGGGGTCTCCCCCCCAGTTCCTCGAACTGCTTTGGAGATCCTCCAAATCGTTGCCCCATGCCGGCGGCCACGATAAGGAAGGACCATCCTCTCATGGGCGCACCTCTTTCCTGATCCTGCCGAAGACCATCCTGCCCGCCGATGTCTGGAGCATCGATGTCACTACCACCTCTACCCTTTTCCCTATGTAGTCCTCGCCGTTCTCAACGACGATCATGGTCCCGTCATCGAGGTAACCCACTCCCTGCTGGGGTTCCTTGCCCTCGCGCAGGACATCGACGGTAATGGATTCCCCGGGGAGCAGCGTGGGTTTCATGGCGTTGGCCAGTTCGTTGACGTTGAGGACGCTGACACCCTGGATCTGGGCGATCTTGTTTAAATTGTAATCGGTGGTGATAACCTTGGCGTTTATTTCCTTGGCCAGGTCTACCAGGCCTTCATCGACGGAACCCACATCGAAATCCTTCAGGGTCACTTCCAGGATCTGGACGGTGACTTCGGAGAGCTGCCGCAGTTCGTTGATGATGTCGAGCCCCCTTCTTCCCTTGGTCCTCCTGGTAGGATCCGAGGAATCCGCGATGGCCTGGAGCTCGTTCAAGATGAACCTGGGAAGGATGAAGGGTCCTTCGAGGAAACCCGTCGCCGCAATCTCCAGTATCCTCCCATCGATGATGACGCTCGTGTCCAGGAGCTTGACGGCAGGTCTTTCATTACCAGGCTCGATGGCCAACTCCGTGAGGTTGTTATCCCCGCTTTCTTTCGTCCTTTTGCCCCTGATACTGAAACGCTGCTTCAAACCTCCTATCGAGCTCCACATTCCGTGGATCTCTTCCTTTCTTTTCAGGAAGAGGGTGGCTCCCAGGTAACCGAGAACGACATTGAGCAGCACCGCCATGTAACTGCCGACAACGGGCAGGTCGGCAAAGGGAAGGGCGGCCAGGTTGGCCACGATGAGGCCGGCGATCAGGCCGGCCAGGGCGACGGAGATATCGTGCCAACTGAGGGTTTCAAGGTTCTTTTCAAAGGATAATGCTATAAAGCCGAGTAATCTCACGAAAAACGGTGTTATCAGATAACCTATAAGGGCAAAAAGTAATACTCCGAAAAAAAAGGGAATAAACGAAAAGTGAAAGGCTCCCTTCGGCCACCATTCCTGCAAAACAGCTATCCTGACCACCTGGTAGCCCGCCACACCGCCAAGGAAGATGAAGATTGCCCTTGCCAGGTAAAGCATCAGTTTAACTATTCCATCGGCCATGTTCTCCCTCCTTTCTATCCTCTTATTTTTCGTACCGGCTTACATCGACCCTCGACTCTATTGAGGCGTGCAGGGTAACCCGGTCGGCGTAACCAATGGTCCCCCCGAGGGGCAAACCGAAGGCGAGCCTGGTTATCCTTGGCTCCATTGACTTCAGCAAGTCAAGGACGGCGTAAAAGGTCAGATCCCCCTCGACGCTCGGGTTCGTCGCGATAATAACCTCCCTGAAGCCTCCTTCCTGCACGTATTTTCCAAGCCTGGCCAACTTCTCCGGTGGCAGGTCCTCTCCGTCCATGGGAGAAACCCTGCCGCCGAGGATAAAATAAAGCCCTGAAAAAACTCCGGCCTGCTCCAGGGAGAGCATGTCCTCGACGCTCTCGAGGACGCAAAGGACGCCCCTGTCACGGAAGGGGTCGGAACAGACGGGGCAGGGATCCTCGGTGGTCAAGTTGCCGCAGATCGAGCAGAAAAAGGTGTTCTCCCGCATGAGGGAAATGGTGGACGCCAGTTCATCGGAGAACTCTCCGGGCTGTTGCAGGAGAAAAAGGGCAAACCTCCTGGCGGTCTTGTCCCCTACGCCGGGGAAGCGGGAAAAGAGCTTCATCAGCCTTTCGACGGGTTCTGAAATCGGCAAAACAGGCCTCCTAACCTATCCCGGGAATACCAAGGCCCGCTCCGAACCTTCCGAGCCTCGACTGGGCCAGTTCCTTGCTTTTCCGGGAAGCATCGTTTATGGCCGCGAGAAGCAGGTCCTCCAGCATTTCTTTTTCTTCGGGATCGATAACCTCCGGCTCCAGGGTGATGTCGACGACCTCCCCCTGGCCTGTGGCCACGACCTTGACCATGCCTCCCCCGGACACGCCCTCGACCCTTTCCCGGGCCAGTCCCTCCTGGATTTTACCGATCTCGGTCTGCAACTTCTGCGCCTGTTTGAGCATCTGTTCCATATTCATCGTTTTATAATCATCCTTCCATCCAGAAACGTTGTCCATCTTTTGATGTTACCCCTCAACGGGTTTTTTACAAAGGGCCCGGTCGATTTCCGCCGGAGAAGGTATGGCGGCCTGTTCAGTCCTGGACGGTTCTTTCGCGCCGACGGGCCGCGGAGGCGCCGCCCCTGGTCGAGGTCTTTCTTTTTTTGAGCATCACCTTGACGGAGTGGGCCTCGTCCCTTTCCCTTTCAGCCAGGGCCAGCCTTATGCGCTTTTCCTGCGCCTCCAGCCCGGGAAGCAGTTCCTGCTCGAGGTTGTTGACCTTCCTCCTGGTCCTCTCGAACTCCAGTTCCAGCGCATCCAGCTTGGACTTGAGGTTGATATACCTCCACAGGAGCGGTTCTATCCTGACGAGGGTCTCAAGCAACTCATCCACGTGCAGGGAAGCCAGGGCCGGGTCCATGAGCAAACCGCCCAGCAGCCTCCCCCTTTCCTCGTCCTCGGGATAAAACTGGGAATACTTGCATCCCATGAGGGCATGCCTGGCGATCCTGACCCTCCTTGGCTCGACTCCCCACAAGAGCAGGGTCTTCACCGATTCCCCCTCGAAAAGCCTGACCAGGGCATAGGCATAGGAGACAAAGGCGATCATGTCCTCCACCTCCTTGCTCATGGCCCGAAAGGTGGTCCGGTCGGCTTCTATCTCCTTGAAGATCGCTTCCTTTTTTCTTTCCAGGAGGGAGCATCCGAAACGCATATTTTCGATCTGCCGGGATATTTCGATCCTTTCGCTCCTGGAAACCGGGGCATCGTTATCCGTCAAGCCGGACCCTCCTTATCTCCTCCATGAGGTCATCGGGGATCCTGTAAAGTTCCTCGTCGGGCAGCACGGAGAGAGCTCTCATCGCCAAAGCCAGCGACTCCTCCATGGAAAGGGGGTTATTCCCCTGGTTTAGGAAAACCCTTTCAAAGGCCGAACCGAAACGGAGGTAATGGAGCTCGGTCTCCGTCAACCCCTCATCACCGACAATGAGTCTCAGCCTGGAGACCTCCTTGGACCTGGCATAGGAGGCAAAAAGCTGATCGGCCACCCGGCGATGACCCGCGAAGGTTCTTCCCTCGCCTATGCCCTTGTTCATGAGCCTGCTGAGGCTCGAAAGGACATTGATCGGAGGGTAGACGCCCCTGGCCTGCAAACCCCTGTCGAGCACGATCTGCCCCTCGGTTATGTACCCCGAGAGGTCGACGACGGGGTGAGTCATATCGTCCCCGGGCATGGAGACGATGGGGATCTGGGTTATGCTGCCCTTCAACCCCTTTACGCACCCGGCTCTTTCATAGAGGCTGGCGAGGTCCGAGTAAAGATAACCAGGAAAACCTCTTCTCCCTGGAGCCTCCTCCCTGGCGGCGCTCACTTCCCTAAGGGCTTCGCCGTAATGGAGCATATCCGTCATTACCACGAGGACGTCGTAACCGCGGTCAAAGGCGAAGTATTCCGCTATCGTCAGGGCGGTCCGGGGTGCCAGGAGCCTTTCCACGGCGGAATCGCTCGCCAGGTTGACGACGAAGACGCCGTTGAAGAGGGCCCCCGATTCTTCGAAGGAATCCCTGAAGAAACGCGCTTCTCTTTCGGTTATTCCTAGGGCGGCGAAGACGACCAGGAACTGTTCCGGGTTTCCCGGGACATGGGCTTGCTTCACCACCTGGGCGGCGATCTCGTTGGCGGGCAGCCCCGACCCTGAGAATAGGGGCAACTTCTGACCTCTCACAATCGTATTGAGAAGGTCTATCGAAGCGATGCCGGTTTCTACGTATTCGTTGGGGCCGGCTCTCATTGCGGGATTGAGAGGAGAACCCGTGATGGGAGTCTCCTTTTCAAAGCAGGGGAGGGCCTTCCCACCCCTGGGGTTGCCGCGGCCATCGAGGGTCTGCCCCACCAGGACCTGGCCCAGGCGGACCTTGACCACGTCTTTCTCGAACCATACGATGCAGTCACCGGTGTTGAGCCCCAAGGTTCCCTCGAAGACCTGGACGGCGCAGATATCACCGTCGATCTGCAGAACCTGGCCGGTCCGGCGCCCCCGGTTGGTCTCGATGGCGACCAGTTCACCCAGGGCCGCCTTCCTCGCGTTGGAGACGAAGAGCAAGGGACCCGATATTCCGCTTATGGACCTCGTTCCCTCCCTGTAAAGGGCCATTTCAGGAGCCCTCCGGCCCGGTGAAGGACTGGGCTATCTCTTCCAGCCACGGCAGGGATACTTTTTCAAAATCCTCGACCGGCGCGCTCCTCAGCGAAAGGACCCGGCGCAAAAGCCCCAGCTCCTGGACCTGCTGGTGCAGGACCCCCTTTTCGATCTCATCCCTCACCAGGCGATGGAGATCCTTCAGGGCCTTGGTGAACCGTGCCTGTTGTTCCAGTGCGTTGAAAGCGTCATGGGGATCAAAGGCGTTTTGCTGAAGAAAGGCTATCCTCACGATCTCGCCCATCTCCAGGTCCCATTTGTCCAGTTCCGAAAGGGCATCCCTGCCCACGATCTGCACGAGGGAGAGCAGTTCCGTCTCCCGGTCGAGCAATTCCCTGAGGAAAGAGGCGCCATCCTTCCACTTCGGTCCAAGGGTTCCAAGGAAGAATGGCTCCAGGGCTCTTTCGTAGAGGGAATAACTCTGCTTCCAGTTGATCGAGGGGAAGTGCCTGCTTTCGGCGAGCCTCTTGTCAAGAGCCCAGAAAACCCCGGATAACCTCAAACTGGCCTGGGTGACGGGTTCCGAGAAGTCTCCTCCGCCGGGAGAAACGGCGTTGAATATCGTGATGGAGCCTTTCCGTTGGGGTTCACCGAGGGCCCTCACCCTCCCGGCCCTCTCGTAGTATTGCGCGAGCCTGGACCCGAGATAGGCGGGGTAGCCTTCTTCACCGGGCATTTCACCCAGGCGGCCGGAGATCTCCCTCAGGGCTTCGGCCCAGCGGGAGGTGGAATCAGCCATCAAGGCCACGTCAAGTCCCATGTCACGGAAATACTCCGCTATGCTCATCCCGAGGTAGATGCTGGCTTCCCTCGCGGCCACGGGCATGTTGGAAGTGTTGGCGATGAGGACCATCCTCTCCATGAGGGACCTGCCGGTGTGAGGGTCTTTGAGGTGAGGGAATTCCTCCAGTACCTCCGTCATCTCGTTGCCCCTCTCGCCGCACCCGATATAAACGACAACTTCGGCATTGCACCCTTTGGCCAGGGATTGCTGGATGACCGTCTTGCCGGTGCCGAAACCCCCGGGTATGACGGCTGCCCCGCCAAGGGCAACGGGGAACAGGGTATCCAGCACCCTCTGCCCCGTAATAAGTGGTTCCGAGAAGGGAAGCCGCTCAACACAGGGGCGGGGTGTCCTGACGTACCAGCGTTGGCAGAGGTTGATCTCCTCCCCGTTTTCGAGGATACAGACGGCCTCATCGACGGTGGTTTCCCTTTTGGAGGCGGTTATTTCCCTGATCCTTGAACCACCCGACCCCAGGGGAACCATCACGAGGTGTTTAAAATCCTTGCCCTCCTCGACGAAGCCTAGGGCATCACCGGGAGAGACGGGGTCTCCAACCTCCTTCAGGGGAGAAAAAACCCACTTGGCTTCAGGATCGAGGCTTCTCGAGAAAAAACCTCTTTTGACGAAAAAGTCATCGGCCTCCCCGGAAGAAAGGCCCCTGAGCGGTCGGCCAATACCATCGAGGACGCTGCCAAGGAGCCCTGGGCCCAGGTCTATACCCAGCGGCTCCCCGGTGAATTCGACGGGTTCGCCGACGCGGACGCCGTCGATCTCTTCGTAGACCTGGATATCCACTTCTTTTCCGTCAATCCTGATCACTTCTCCCAGGAGCCGCTCCGATCCCACCCTCGCGACCTCGAAGTTGGAGACCGGCGCGGTCGAATCCGCACGGATCACCGTTCCCGCCAGGCACTTGATTCTTCCCATGTTGGACATGACGCTCACTCCCGCCCTTTAAGACTGCCCTTCAGGGAGGGCATTTCCACCCAGACCGGGTCCGATATCTTCGCCTTCCTCTTGTAAAACTCCGGGATGCTCTCGGCCCAGTCCGATTCGACGAGGACAAAAGCGACCTCTTTTCCCTGGAGCCTCTGGAAACAGGCGGGAAAATCACCGGGTCCTTCGCAAACCACGGCTTCGAGGCCCAGGAGGGACCAAAGTTCCACGAAGGGTTGTCTTCCAAGCACGTATCCGTTGCCGTAATTCTCTTTTGCCACCGAGGGTCACCCCGCAAGGATCAACTTGTTCAGGATAGCGTCCCCTTCGAAACCCATGGACACCCCGACTACCAGCGAGTCCAGGTTTTGCCATTCCACCAGTTGGTGGGCGATGAAAGCCAGGGCCACTTCGATGCCCAGTGGATCCTTTCTTCTCTGGGAGATCTGCCATCGCCAGAGCTCCCCCATGACCCCTCCCGGAGCCATGACCAGGGGACCACCACCTTGGGAACGTTCCAGGGCTTTCTCCCAGGGGGTTGAAGCGAGCAATTCGGCCGGCTCGGAGGATCGCAGGAGTTTCTCGATGGGAAGGGAAAAGCCTCCTTCCAGGTAGAACTCCGCGGCCTTTTCCTTTTGCAGGACACCGGCGAAAACCCGGGACCAGATGTTCAAGTTCCACACGTCCACGGTCCTCGCGAGCAATTCCCTGACCAGGGCCGCATCCTTCGTCCTGTAACGGCCCAGGACTTCCTCCTGGTATCCGAGCATCTCCGACAGGAGAACCCTTTCGCATGCCGGTAGGCTCGACCCCTTCGCTACCTGGTCGAGGGCCCTGGCCAAGGCCTTTGAAAGGGGATGATCGAAGGCAAGGCAACGGTCGATCCCATGGGCAATGGATCGGCTCGTCCATAACCGGGCAAGAAATTTCACGGGAAGGGTTCCGTAGGCATGCCAGCGGGGCTGCATTTCGTAATGGATGCCGATAAAGAAGTACCGCACAAGAAGCCGTCCGTTCTGAAGGTCAGCCCTGGAGAGGATCACCCCTATCAGTTCCTCGGGTTCACCCATGGCCATCTTCCTGGCGTGGTTCAGTATGTCTGCCGAGGTCTCCGCCAAGGCCATCTCGCTCCTTCGATGGGTGGACAGGGGCTGTTCGACCAGGCTCTTCCTGAAACTCCTGCCGTACCTGGTCTCCAGGAGGAAGATCTCGATGTCCTCGAGTTGCCGTGACGCCAGCCTCCGGTAATCTTCTTTAACCAGGAAGTCCGTGAAGCGGGCACGGAGCCTGGCGTTAAGATAACCGAAATTCTCTGGAAAATCTTTCGAACTCTTCAAGGACATGTCGATAACGCTCCGAAAAGAGGCGAAGAAGGTCCTTCTGGTAAAGGTCCCACCTGGTCTTTATCGTGTTATCAATGAAAACGGAACGGGTCCGGGCATCGGCCGCCAGGCAGCCTCCCCAGGATGGGATGGCTTCGCTTTCCTCCACGGCCTTGATCCTTCCATGCCCCGGAACAAGCTCTCCCTCTCCCGGAAGGACGAGGATCACGGCCTCATCTCCCAGGGCATCGAGGGCCTCCATGACAAGCCGGGAAAGAATGCCACCGTAAATGTTCCGGTCGCCCCGCAGCGCGGCGATGCGAAGCCCAACCCTCGCCGTGGTCTCCTCCAGGAAGGAGGTGATCCTGTCCAAAGCCTCTTCCCTGACCTGGAGCAGGCCCCGCCGCTTTTCCCTCTCCAAAAGGAGGCCGAAGCGTTTTTCATGCCCTGCCCTTATGGCATGGACCTTTCTTTCGGTCTCTCTCCTCGCAAGGAAGATCTTATCGGAAATGAACCGATCAGAGTCGGCGCGGAGGGCTGCTGATCTTTTGAAAAATTCCTCCTCCAGGGCCCTCTTGAATTGCTCGATCTCTGTCATAGCGTCATGTGCCCCCTCGTTACCACGGGGTTTTCAGGTCGCGAAAGGATCAAGCGAACTGGAGAATGAGCATGACGGCTACGACAAAACCCAGGATCACCATTGTCTCGGGAAGGGCTTCGAGTATGATGATAATTCCGCTTGTCTCGGGTTTTTCGGCGATAGTCCCGGCGCCGACGCTCCCGATCCTCGCCTGGGCATAGGCGGTAGCCATGGCCGGGATGGCCACGGCCAGGGCTGCCGCAAGAGCGATCAATGCTTTTTCCATAATCCTGGCTCCCTCCTTGAAAAGGGTTTGTACATGGTTCCACCCCCGGAATGGAACTTACCGAGGAATTCTACGTACTGGAGTCGCGCTGAATGGAGGCTGGAACCTCCAACGGCGAGAGCGAAGTTCAACAGGTGTATCGCCAAGGCCATGAATAGGCCGAAAAGGGTGACCCCCAGGGAATCCACGAAACTGTTGGCCACCATGGCCAGGATCGCGGACGAGAGCCCAATGGCCGCGATACGGACATAACTGAGCACATTACCCACCGATCCCAGGGCTTCGACGAGTCCTCCCATGCCCCCTCCCGCGAGGAGAAGGACGAACCCCGGCACCAGGAGGGTAACGGGAAGGGTGAAAAATTTTCCGGGAAGCCACCCCTTTATCTGCACCATGGCCGAAAGAAGGGCCAGGAAAACAAGCACATTGCCAAGCCTTTCAAGCCAGATGTGTCTTTGTCCCATCCTAAACCCCTGGACGATCCCCATCATAAAACCCAGGAAAACATGGGCGAAACCCAGGCCGACGGTGAAGGCCATCACCGGCAGGACTACCTGGGACCTCTCCACCCAGAGGGGCTCCAGGTGGAAGAATCGGTGCCCGAAGTCGCCGAAAAACTCTCCATAGGCAGCGCCCCAAAAGAGGGACCACGCTGCTAGGTAAAGCAGGATGGAACCCACATCTTTAATGACAGGGCGGGCCGCTTTCTTCCTGAGCCAGAAACCCAGTATGGCGATGACGAACCCGTACCCCATATCACCTATCATGCACCCACCGAAAAGGGGGAAGAACAGACCGATTAAAATGGTGGGGTCGAGCCCCTTGTAGGAAATGACGGGCATGAGCCTCAGGAAAAGCTCAAAGGGCTTGAAATAGCCGGGGTTTTTGAGAGAGGTGGGCACCTCGGGCCATTCGTCCGGCAGGGGGTGCCTCCAGCGGAGAAGCAACCTCTCCTTGAACTCGGCCTTCAGTCGCGCCGCCAGTTCGTCCTTCTCGTCGGCCGGAACCCACCCGGAAAGCCGGAAAACCTCCCCCCCGGTCTTGCTGCCGGACTCCACGAGCGCTTCCTCGATCTTCTCATCGAGGATGATATAGACGGCCCCTATCTTGGGTCCCCACTCCTCCCCCGCGGCCTGGAGGTTGCGATCGATTTCTTCTACCCTCCGGGGGAGGTCATCAAGGGCGACCTCCATGAGCGGAAGGGCTTCATGAAAGGGCATGCCTTCGTACTCTCCGGGGAGCATCCACGGGACGCACTGTTCAAAGGTCAGTATCTTCAAAACTTCATGGGCGAATTCAGGGGGGTAAGCTATTGCGAGGATCCTCTCCCCCCCGGGGGTGACTCGCAGGAGGTAGGCAAAACCGTCATCCTTCTCCAGGGGATCTTTTTCCCTTATAATCCTCCGAATCCTGGCTGTCGCCTCGGGAATACTGGCCTTCTGGGCCCACCAGGCCGAGACCTCGAGGCCTGAACGAGCTTTTTCCTGGAGGAAGGTATCGAAATGCGAAATGTTCCTGAGGGCGCTCCTTGTTGAATTAAGCCTCATCTCGAGGTCGGTCTTCATGCTCCTTTTCTCGGAGAGCCTGGCGCTGAAGGAGTCGAGGCTCTCCTCGATGCCCTCGATTATCGCTGCGTCGCAGGAGGAGAGGACCGATTTTTTCTCCTCGAGGATCTCCCCGGGGATCGAATCCCATTCGCTCCACCCGAGACTTTCGAGAAGCCCAAGGGCTTTGCCCCTGAGGATCTTCAGTTCCGCGGCGCTTTCGGCCGAGACATACTCCGGCGACTCCTCGTGAAGATGGAGCACTCCCAGGTCATGGAGCTTCTCGACGACCCGGGGCCTGTCTCCGACGAGGCCCCAAAGTCCGAAAAAGAGCATATCCCTTATCAAAAGGCCTGACCTCCTCTTGAATCCCGGACCTCGGAGGGGAGGATCGCATTGACAGATCTCTCGACAAACATTTCAGTCGCCATTTTTTCCAGGAGGGGATCGAGGAGGGAAGTCATCTTGCATCTGAGGTCTTCCATGAAGGAACCGCTGGACGACAGGAGCGTTTCTTCGTAGTCCGTCCACTCCTTTTCGGCCTGGGCGATGGATTGCTCCTCCAGTTCTCCTATCCTTCCCAGGGCTTCCTCCTGCTCTTCCCGGAGGAGTGCTTTCTCCTCCTCCAGCCTGGCCTCGAGGATCTTCCTGAAGGATTCGATCTCGGCGTCGGGATCTTCAAAGGCCTGGGGTTCACCTGGCTTCATCGAATTTATTGCCTTCCATCATGAATTCGCAAAAACCTCCCCGCTCGATCACTCCGACCAGTTTGCGACCTTCCACCACGGGCAGCCTCTTCAGGCCCTTCCTGAGCATCAGGTCCACGACGGTCATGAGGCTCTCCGTTGGCCTGACGAAGATGGGGTCGGGGTTCATCACGTCCTTGACCTTCATGTCCCCTATCTGCTTCAACCTTTCGAAAAGGTCGCCCTCGGAGTCATCGAGGAAGGAACTCTGGGCCAACACTTCGAGAAAGGTGGGCGTGGCCCTTCGAAGGATGTCCCTTTCCGAGAGGTATCCCTGGAGTACCCAGTCGTCCCTGATCACGGGGACGCCGGAGAGTCGCTGGCTGTAAAGCAGGTGTACAGCATCAAGGACATGATCCTCCTCGGAAACGGAGGAAAGGTCCCTGTGCATGAGCTGTCCGGCGTTGATCGTCAAAACATCATTCCCCTTTCTGATGGGAGAATCCTAGTTTTGTGAGGATCACGTGGTACACGAAAAGAGGAAGACGGCGCACCCGGCTCCACCTCCAGGGTTCCTGGATGAGCCTGAATAACCATTCGAGACCCGCCTTCTGCAGGAAAAGGGGCGCCCTTCTCAGGTTGCCCGAAATAACGTCGAAGCTGCCTCCCACGCCTATCGATATAGTGCCCGGCAGTTGGCGATGATATTCGTGTATCCAGGTTTCTTGCCTGGGAACTCCCATTCCGACGAAGATGAATCGGGAACCCGAATTTTTGATCTCATCGAGCAAACGCGGCATTTCCGCGGCTTCTATATAGCCATGCCTGGCGCCGCCGATCACAAGACCCGGGTAAAGGGTTTTCAGGTTTTGAGCGGCCTTTTCGGCCACGCCCGGGGCGCTCCCAAGCAGGAAAACGGGCCACCCCTCCATCGAGGCGAGCCTGCACAACCGCTCAACGAATTCAACGCCGGGGATTCTTTGAAGGGCGTGAATCCCCAGGAAACCGAGAGCCCAGGTCAAACCCTTGCCATCGGGAAGGACCAGGTCGGCACCGGCCACTATCTCCCTGAAATGTTTGTCTTCCTTCACTCTAAGTGCCGAGAGGGCGTCCAGGGTTACGAAATAACGGCCGGATCCCCCCTTGATAATCAGTGACCGGGTGCGGCCCAGGGCGTAATCGGCCGATATGCTGTCGATGGGCGCCCCCCACAGGGTGGAGCGTGTCGATACGGACTTCCTCTTTCCCGAGGAAACGACGAAAAGGAGGCCGCCCAGCAGGATCGTCGATGACAGGAGGGCCGCCAGGGCCATGTTCTCGTCCCTCAGTTGGAAGCTGGCCACCGCCGCTCCCATGACCGCGCAAAGGGAGCCCACCGATCGGACGGCCGGCGTATGGTCCATACCCCTGCTCACAAGCCTCCTGTAGAGGAAAAGGGAGCCCTGGGAACGGGAGGAGAAGGCTCGGCTGACGATGTGGACGGAGGCCTCGACCATGGGTATGGCAAAAAGTCCAAGGGGGATGAGCATGAGGGTGGAAAAAGTCACGCCTTTGCTGACACCCATGATGGAAGTGCCGGCTATCAGGGTTCCCCAGAGGGCGGCCATAGGTTCCCCGAGGCGTTGGTAGGAGTGACCGTGGCGGCTCCAGAATACGGCAAGGATGGACACCCCCACGAGGGTTATATAAAAGGCGCCCTGGATATGCTGCTTCGAAAGGCCCGTGACGATGAGCATGACAATCCATGTCACGGCGGAGAGGAATCCCGCCAGGCCGGGCACCTGGTCCATCTCCTGCAGGAGGAGGGGAAACAGTCCGACCCAAAGCGCCGTGACCAACATGGAAGAGTACCGGTTGAGGAAGAGGTAGCTCCCGCCGGGGAAACCGATGAAGGATATTCCCAGCCCCAAGGTGGCGAAGACAATGCCGATGCCGAAGAAACCCAGGGACCAGGGCATCCTCGGCCTGGCTCTCTGGCCGACGCCGAAGATGGTCGACAGGAGGCCCATGGCCACCACGAGCCGGACCGTGGAATCAGGGGACCAGACCCCGCATATACCCCACGCAGCCACAAGGCAGATATCCTTGAGGAATTGGTATTGGTCCCTTTCCAGGGTCACCTTCGATATCCTCTGGATTGCGAAAAAGAAGACGAAAATCGAAAGCGAAAGGAGGACCATCTCCTGGAGCTCATGGACACCCGAGGTCATAAGGCGCTCTCCCCCGATAGAATTGCTCTCTTCGCCATCGCAAACTTCTCCTCCGGCGAGGAATGGTGCACCGTCATGATTTTAGCATGAAAAGGGTCCGATGACATCGACCCCGTCCATGTAGGGGACGAGGTTCCGCGGAATCGAAACCGAACCGTCCCGGTTCTGGCAGTTCTCCAGGATTGCGATGAGGCATCTCCCAACGGCTATTCCCGAGCCGTTCAGGCTGTGGATGAACCGCACCTTGCCTCCACCCTTGGGTCGAAACCTCGTGTTCATCCTGCGAGCCTGGAAATCCTCGCAATTGCTGCAAGAACTGATCTCCCTGTATTTTTCCTGCGAAGGGAGCCATACCTCCAGGTCATAGGTCTTGCTGGCGGCAAAACCCATGTCCCCCGTGGACAGGAGCACCGTCCGGAAGGGAAGTTCAAGCCTCTTCAGGATCTCCTCGGCGGAGGCCGTCAGGGACTCCAGTTCACCGTAACTGCTATCGGGCGAACAGATCTTGACCAGTTCCACCTTATCGAACTGGTGTTGGCGAAGCATGCCCCTGACATCACGACCATGGCTTCCCGCCTCCCGCCGGAAGCAGGGGGTATAGGCCGTGTAGCGCAGGGGAAGGTCATCCTCGTAAAGGATCTCCCCTCGGTGGAGGTTCGTCAGCGGCACCTCGGCGGTGGGGATCATCCAGAGGTCGTCGGAGGAACAGGAGTAGAGGTCCTCGGCGAATTTCGGCAATTGTCCCGTTCCCTTCATGGTCTCGCTGTTCACCATAAAGGGCGGCTGGATCTCCTGGTAGCCGTGTTCCTTCGTGTGGATATCGAGCATGAAGTTTATCAAGGCCCTCTCTAGCCTCGCCCCCAAACCCTTGAGCACCGTGAACCGGCTTTCGGCGAGGCGCACTCCCCTTTCGAAATCCATTATCCCCAGGGCCTCTCCCAGGTCCCAATGGGGCAAGGGCTCGAAATCGAAGGACCGGGGTTCGCCCCAGGAACGGACCACCTTGTTGAAGTTTTCGTCTTCCCCGACGGGGACGGATTCGTGGGGGATATTCGGTATTTCGAGGAGCAAGGTCTGGATTCGGTTCTCCATGTCGGCGATTATTTCTTCATTACTTCTTATCTCCTCGCCGACAAGGCGCATTCTTTCGGTCAGTTCCGCAGCGTCCTCGCCCTTCCTTCTCAACTCGGCGATCTCCCTGGAGCCCTGGTTCCTTTCGGACCTGAGGTCATCGGCGAGGGTGAGCACTTCCCTGCGGCGGGCATCCAGTTCGACGACCTCGCCTACGGGGTATTCTCCATACCTCGTTTCCAGGGCTTTCTTTAACTCCTCCGGCTTTTCCCGGAAGATCCTGATGTCAAGCATAAAGGGCTTCCTCCTCTTACGATTTTCTCATCTGCCTCAAAAGGTCAGCCATCTCGATGGCGGCGGCCGCGGCGTCGGCTCCCTTGTTCCCCGACTTGCTCCCGGCTCTGAGGAGCGCCTGTTCTAGAGTATCGCAGGTCAGGACGCCGAACGCCACGGGAATCCTCTGTTCAAGTTCCACCATGGCGAGACCCTTGCACACTTCGGAAGCCACGAAATCGAAGTGGGGCGTATCACCCCTGATGACCGCACCCAGGGCGATTATAGCGTCGTATTTGCCGGTGAGGGCGCTCTCCCTGGCGACCAGCGAAAGCTCCCAGGCCCCGGGAACCCAGGCGACCTCGATATCCTGGGCCTGCACATCGTGCCTCAAAAGAAAATCCTTGGCTCCTTCCAGGAGCCTCGAGGAAATAAGTTCGTTGAACCGGGAGACCGCAAGGAAGAAACGCAGGCCGGTACCCACGAGTTTGCCCTGGATCGTCTTCATAGCGCATCACTCCCCCTTCTGTTTTTTGCCCGACAGGCTGCCTAACCGATAACGTCCTTCAGGTGGAGCATATGTCCCAGTTTATTTTCCTTCGTGGCCAGGTACTTCTCGTTGAAGGCGTTGGGAGAGATGATGAGGGGAATCCTGTCCACCACCTCCAGGCCATGGCCTTCAAGGCCAATGATCTTCCGGGGATTGTTCGTGATAAGCCTGATCCTTTTCAGGCCCAGGTCGGCGAGGATCTGGGCGCCGATACCGTAATCCCTTAGGTCGGGCCTGTAGCCAAGCGCCTCGTTGGCCTCCACGGTGTCCAGGCCCTTCTCCTGCAATTCGTAGGCATGCAGTTTTTCCAGCAGCCCTATCCCTCGACCCTCCTGCCTCATGTACAGCAAAACCCCGTTCCCCTCGGCCTCGATCATGCTCATGGCGGTTCTCAGCTGCGGACCGCAGTCGCACCTCAGGGAGCCCAGGGCATCGCCCGTCAGGCACTCGGAATGAACCCTGACCAGGGTATCCCTTTCCGGGGAAATATTTCCCTTCACCAGCGCGAGATGCACCTTGTCCCCGGTATCATCCAGCACGGATAGGTAAGCATGGGCGATGAACTCGCCGTACTCCGTCGGAAGGTTTACCACCGCGACCTTTTCCACCAGTTTTTCCTTCTTGTTCCTATACCGGATGAGATCCTCGATGGTGATGATTTTGAGCCCATGGACCTTTGCGAATTCCACCAGGTCGGGGAACCGGGCCATGGTCCCGTCGTCCTTCATAATTTCGCAGATGGTGCCCACCGGCGATTTTCCCGCGAGCCTGGCGAGATCCACGGCGGCCTCGGTATGGCCGGACCTTTTAAGGACCCCTCCTGCCCTCGCTATGAGGGGGAACATGTGCCCCGGCCTTCGGAACATCTCCGGGGAAGCCTCGGGGGAAGCCAGGAGCCTTGCCGTGAGGGCCCTTTCCGCGGCCGATATCCCCGTGGTGACGCCCTCCCGGGCGTCGACGCTCACGGTGAAGGCCGTGGAGTACAAATCGGTGTTCTCCTTGACCATGGGCTCCAAGCTCAACCTCTTCGCGACCCCTTCATCCAGGGGGACGCAGACAAGCCCCCTTCCCCGGGAGACCATGAAGTTTATGCTCTCCGCGTCGACCGATTCCGCGGCCATTACCAGGTCGCCCTCGTTCTCACGGGACTCATCGTCCACGACGATGACCATCCCACCGCGGCGAATTATCTCTATCGCTTCCTCCACCGTCGCGGAGGTCTTTTCAAATTCGTCCAATTTCCCTTCGCCTTCCATTTTTTTCATTTATGACCATCCCATTTCAGCCAGTCTGTCCAGGGTCAGTCCGCCTTCCTCGTGGGAAGCTCGTTTCTCGAGAAGATTCACCAAGTATTTCGATAGTATATCGTACTCCACGTTCACCGGGTCGCCAATCCGGAGATCGCCCAGCGTGGTGTCGGTCAGCGTCTCCGGAATGAGCCCGACCCCGAAACGCCCCCCTTCGCTCCCTATGACCGTCAGGCTGACCCCCTGAACGGCAATGGAGCCTTTTCTCGCCACGAAGCCGGTGGCGGCGGCGGGAAGGTAGAAGTCAAGTTCCCGGCTCTGTCCCAGGTTTTTGAGACCCACCACTCTCGAAACCAGGTCCACGTGGCCAGTGACGATATGCCCCTCGAATCGTCCCGAGGCCGGCATGGCCCTCTCGAGGTTGACCCGGTAACCGGGTTTGACGCTTCCCAGGATGGTATTCTCCGAAGTTTCCGGCATCATTTGTGCCGTGAAACTCCCTCTTTTACTCACCACCACAGAAAGGCACACGCCCGATACGGAGATTGAATCCCCTCTTTTCAGCTCCCAGTCGAAGGGGACATCTCCTATTTCCAGTTCGAAGATCCCGCCGGACCTCACAAGTCCGGTTACCTTCGCAGTGCGTTCAACCAGTCCAGTGAACATGGATTGACCCCCTCCAGCCACAGGTCGCCCTCCAGGTTCCTGGTGCTCACGACCATAACCCCTATGGAATCGGCGAGCCTTTCGAGGGCGAACCCTTCGCCGATGCCATGGCCTTTTCCCGAAAACCTCGGAGACACAAAGAGCGTGACGTCGTCAAAAAGCCTCCGGGCCAGGAATGAACCCAGTATACCGGGCCCCCCCTCGACCAGTAGCCGGTTGACTCCCCTTTCGGCAAGTTTTTCCAGGACGCTTTCCAAAAGGGGCCTTCCCTCGGGGTCGGCCGCGACCATGTAAAGTATACAACCTTTTTCCTCCAGGTGCCTCATTTTTTCCCCCGGGGCCTTCCGGGAGTAAAAAATGAGGGTCCCCGACCTGGCGAGCCTGGCCGACGGGGATATCCGAAGGGAGGGGTCGAGAACGACGGAAAGAGGATCGCTTCCGGTGGTGTCCCTGACGGTCAGCAAGGGATCGTCGGCCGCTACGGTGCCGATTCCCACCATGACCGCATCGCAGGCGTCCCGCAACAGGTGGGACCTCACCCGGGAAGAGGAGTTGCTGATCCAGCGGCTCTCCCCGGAAGGCATGGCCATGTTCCCGTCAAGCGTCATGGCTCCTTTGAGGGTGACCCAGGGGCGGCCCCGCTCCAACCTGGAAAGGAAGCCTCGGTTTACCCCTCTGCATCTCTCCTCCAAAACGCCCTGGATGACCTCGATCCCCGCTTCCCTCATCATGGAGAAACTCCCGCCGGACATCCTCGGGTCCGGGTCGGCCATGCCGGCGACGACCCTGGCGGCGCCCGCCTCGATGATCCTGGGGGCACAGGGAGGGGTCCTGCCGTGATGACGGCATGGTTCGAGGTTGACGTACAACGTCGCCCCCCGTGCCCTTTCGGCGGCCCGGCCCAGGGCGACGGCCTCGGCGTGGGCTCCGCCGACCTCGGCGTGATACCCCCAACCCACGATTCCGCGGGGGGCGGCTATCACGCACCCCACCAGGGGGTTGGGGCTTACCCTGCCCGTTCCCCTGAGGGCAAGGCTCAGGACCGTCCTCATATGAAAGGCATCCCTCTTCGGGTCATTCATCTCCATCATCCGATTCCCGACCCCCCAGGTGGTGAATTATCCTTTTCGCCGCTTCGGCGCCGACACCCCTTACGGAGGCAATCTCTTCCGGGGCCAGGGTGGATATCCTGGCGACGCTGCCGAACCTCGAAAGGAGCCTTGAGGCGAGGATCTTCCCTATGCCGGGCACATCCTCCAGCGACGAGCGGGACATCCTTTTTCTTCCGGCTCTCCTGTTGGCCGCCAGGGCGAAACGGTGCGATTCATCCCGAACCCTCTGGAGGAGCATCAAAGCCTCGCTCTCCCGGGGAAGCGCGATGGGCTCCTCCCTGTCGGGCACGAAGATCAGTTCCTCCCTTTCCGCGATGGCGGCCACCGGGATATCGGCAAGCCCCAGGCTCTTTAGCACGTCCACGGCAAAGGAGAGCTGCCCTCGCCCCCCGTCGATGAGGATGAGTTGCGGGAAAACCCCCGACTCATCCAGGAGCCGTTTGTACCTTCTCTCCAGGATCTCCGCCATGGACCGGAAGTCATCGACCCCCTCCACGGTGCGGATCTTGTACCTCCTGTAAAGGGAGGGGTTGGGCAGGCCCTGTTCGAAGACAACGCAGACGCCGTAGGCCTCCCCCCCGGCGAAATGGGAGACGTCAAACCCCTCGATCCTCCACGGAAGGTCCGGCAGGGACAACTCCTCCTGGAGTTTGGTCAGGCTCTTCCAGGTCCTGCCGTCGAGGGGATCGGAGAAGACCAGGGATACATGCCTCCTGGATAGCCTCCAAATGGCCCTTATAGTGTCCCTCAACCTTCCGGCGGTCTCGAAATCCAGCGAGGCGGACGCCTTGTCCATCCTCTCCCTCAGCCTTCCCACGAGGGAGGCGGACTGCCCCCGCAGGAGGAGCACAATGTCGGCAACCCTCTCCCGGTATTCCGACGGGTCGGCGAGGCCGGCACAAGGGCCCAGGCATCTCCCCAGGTCGTACCTTACGCAGGGCCTCGCGGCCCATTTGCCGTCCCGGGAGTCGGTCCTGCAGATCCTCAGAGGGAAAAACCTCTCCACCAGCCTGAGCATCTGGCGCAGTTCGCCGGCGCTCACGAAGGGCCCGATGTAATCCGCGCCGTCCCCCTCCTCGCGGTGCCTGGTGATCACGATGCGGGGGAAGGGTTCATTGGTGATCTTCACATAGGGATACCGCTCCCCCATCTTGAGATCGATGTTGAAAAAGGGCTGGTACTGTTTTATCAGCCTGGCTTCGGTTATGAGGGCCTCCGCTTCCGTCTCGGTCCTGATGAAGGAGATATCCCTTATGGAAGATACCAGCTTCCTGAGACGGGGCGAGGCGAACCCGCCATGCCTGAAATAGGACTGGACCCTTTTCCTGAGCGACTTGGCCTTGCCCACGTATATAACATTTCTTTTCTCGTCGAGGAAGAGGTAAACGCCGGGTCGCAAGGGCAGGGACGCCACTTTCTTCTCAATACCCGTTTTCTCCAGGTCCATCTCCCTTTCTGCTTCCTCCAAAGGTGACTGTCGACGGCACGCGATCGCCGGCCTCAAAGAGCTGAACCAGTTGTCCGCGGTGCCTCGTTGGTATAGGATACCTCTTGAAGAGGTCTTTTCCCGTCTTTGGAGGTGCAGCCATGGCTCTGTGCTTTTACAACGACCTCACCCGGAAGAAGGAGGCCTTTGTCCCCATCGAACCGGGAAAGGTCCGTTTCTATTCCTGCGGCCCTACGGTATACGATTTCTTCCATATCGGCAACGCTCGTCCCTTCATAATATTCGATGTCCTTCGCCGTTACCTCGAGGCACGGGGTTACGAGGTGACCTACGTCCAGAATTTCACCGACATCGACGACAAGATGATAAACAGGGCGGTCCAGCTGGGCGTCTCCGTGCGGGAACTGGCCGACCGGTTCATCGAAGCCTACTTCGAGGACGCCGACGCCCTCGGCGTAAGGCGCCCCACCTTTTCGCCAAGGGCCACCGAATTCATCCCCGAAATCATCGACCTGGTGGCCCGCCTCGTCCAAAAGGGGCACGGCTACGTGGTTGACGGTGACGTATACTTTGACGTCCTGTCCTTTCCGGGCTATGGCAAGTTGGCGAAGCAGTCCCTGGACGACCTCCTTTCCGGGGCCCGCATCGAGGTAGATCCCAGGAAACGACACCCCCTGGACTTTGCTCTCTGGAAGGGCAAAAAGGAGGGTGAACCTTCCTGGAAGAGCCCTTGGGGGGAGGGCCGGCCGGGATGGCACATCGAGTGCAGCGCCATGTCCATGGCCCTGCTCGGCGAGACCATCGATATCCATGCCGGCGGAAGCGACCTGGTCTTTCCCCACCACGATAACGAGATAGCCCAGGCCGAGGGCGCGACGGGCAAACCCTTCGTGAGATACTGGATCCACAATGGCTACATCCTCCTCGACCAGGAAAAGATGTCAAAATCCCTCGGCAACATCCTCACCGCCCGGGAGGCTCGTGAGCGGTTTTCTCCCTCGGCCATCAGGCTTTTCATGCTCAGCGCCCACTACAGGTCCCCCATCAGTTTTTCCGATGAAAGCCTGGGGCAGGCCGAAAGCGCCGCCGCCAGGATAAGGAACTCCTACCTTGAACTCGTCAGCGCCCCCGTGGAAGAGAAAGGGTCGCCTCAAGGGGAGGAGACCCTCCCCTTCGATGAGGCCCAAGAGCGCTTCAACGCGGCCCTCGACGACGATTTCAACACCGCCGGAGCCATCGGAACCCTCTTCGAGGCCATAAGGACCATCAACCAGGCCACGTCGGGCGGCAAAAGCCTCACGCCGGCCTTCAAGGAGAGGGCGCTCTCGTTTTTCGATTACGTCAACGGCATACTGGGGATCATCGAAAGGACGGAAAGAGGGGACGAAAACCTCGAAGAAGAGGTGGAGGCCCTGCTGGCGGAAAGGGAGAAGGCCCGTAGGGACAGGGACTTCAAAAGGGCCGATTCGATCAGGGACGAACTGGCTTCCAGGGGCATCATCCTCGAGGATACGCCCCACGGGACCCGCTGGAAACGTTCCTGAGGTCCGGCGCTATCGCGTCGCCCGAGGAAGGACAACCATGAAAGAAACTGACAGCCGCTACAAGAAAACCTACCCCGTTTCCTGGAGCCAGCTCCACAACGACTGCAGGGCCCTGGCGTGGAGGCTGCTGGAAAAACGCTCCGACTGGGAGAGGATCATCGCCATAGCCAGGGGCGGACTTGTCCCGGCCGCCATAATCGCCAGGGAACTCGACATCCATTTTATCGACACCATCTGCGTCTCCAGCTACACCGTCAGGGCCCAGGGAGGCTTCAAGGTCCTGAAGAATGTCGACGGCGACGGCGAGAGGTCCCTGATAATCGATGACCTGGTCGATACGGGCAAGACGGCAAAAATCGTCAGGGAGATGCTCCCCCTGAGCCACTTCGCCACGGTCTACGCCAAGCCCGACGGGAGACCCCTCACCGACACCTATATCACCGAGGTCAGCCAGGAAACCTGGATACTCTTCCCCTGGGATTCCGAACCCCAGTACCAGTACATCGAGCCCATCGCCGACCTCTCGAGGAACGGTCAAAAGGGTTGAACCCGCCCTTCGCGCTCAGGTCCTGTCCTCCCGCGAGTAGGGTACCCCGAGAGCCCCGGGGGATCCAAGGAAGACCCCCTTGCCCTTTTTCACCGACAGGACGAGCAGGACGAGGATGGTGAAAATATAGGGCATCATCATCAGGATCGGCGCCGGGAAGCTCGTGCCCGCCGCCTGGATCCTCAGCTGCATGGCTCCCACGCCTCCGAAAAGGTAGGCGCCCAGGACCGCCCTGGCGGGGTTCCAAAGGGCGAAGATCACCAGCGCCACGGCGATCCATCCCCGGCCGGCGCTCATCCCCTCGCTCCACATTTTCGTGTAGGCCAGGGAGAGGTAACTCCCCCCTACGGCGGCCAGTCCTCCTCCGACCAGGGTATAGGCGTAACGCAACCTCGCGGCGCTGAGCCCCATGGCATCCACGACGATGGGAGACTCCCCCACGGCCCTCAGGTTCAGCCCCGGCCTGGTATGAAAGATGAACCAGTAAAGAAAGGCTGCCAGGCCGTAGGAAAGGTAGACCAAGGGGTCATGGTAGAAGAAAACCGGCCCCAGGACCGGGATCTCCGAGAGCACCGGCAGGGCGATCTTTCCGAAACCGGTCACGGTGAGGCCCACCATTTTCCTGCCCAGGAGTGCACTGGCGCCGGTCCCGAACATGGCGACGGCCAATCCGCTCACCACCTGGTTGGCGCCCACCGAGATGGAGAGAAAGGCATGTACCGCCGAGATGACCACTCCCGCCAGGAAGGCCGCCACGACGCCCAGCCACGGATTCCCCGTGGCATGGGTCACGGAGAACCCCATGAAAGCGCCCATGAGCATCAGGCCCTCGAGACCCAGGTTCTGCACGCCCGATCTTTCGGTGAGGATCTCTCCCAGCGTCGCATAGAGGATGGGCGTCCCACTCCTCACCGCGGCGGCCATGATGGGGATGAGGACTTCCATCCTAACCGCTCTCCTTTCTCACCAGGAATACCTTGTAGTTGCGGAAGAATTCAAAACCCAGGACCGAGAAAAGGATGCAGCCCTGTATGACCTGCACGCTGGCGAGGGGTAGCCTCATGATAACCTGGATGGCCTCGCCGCCGACGAGGAGGACCCCCATAAAGAAGGAGACAATCATTATCGCCCACGGGTTGAGCCTGGCCAGCCAGGCCACGATTATCGCCGTATAACCATAACCCGGCGAGAAACCCGGCTGCAGGCGGCCCTGGAGTCCCGCGATCTCGGTCATCCCGGCCAAGCCCGCGATGGCTCCGGAGATGAATAACACCAGTTCCACATTTCTGCCGTAGTGTATTCCGGAATAGACCGCCGCCCTGGGATTGTCCCCGATGGCCCGTATCTCGAAACCCCAGCGGGTCCATCGGATCACCAGTCTGAACACCAGCACCAGGAGCACCGCGATCACTATCCCCAGGTGGACCCGGGTGCCGAAAAATTGCGGCAGCCGCGCAGAAGGAGGAAAGGAGGGCGTCATGGGAAATCCGAGGCTGGAGGGATCCCGCCAGGATCCGTAGATGAAGAAATCGGCCAGGTGAATGCCGATATAGTTGAGCATGAGGGTGGTGATCACCTCGTTCACGTTCCACCGGGACTTCAGGAACCCGGCCGCGAACCCCCAGGCCCCGCCGGCCAGGGCTGCCGCCGCCGTCATGGTCAGAAGCATGGCGGCGTGGTTTCCCGACGGGAGAAAGCGAACCGCGGCGGCCGAGGCCAAGGCCCCAAGGTATATCTGCCCCTCGGCTCCGATATTCCAGGCCTTCATCCTGAAGGCAAGGGCCACGGCTACTCCCGAGATGACCAGGGGAATGGTCTTGACCATCACCTCGCTCAAACCGTAGCCGCTCCCGAGGGCGCCCCGGAACATGGCCTTGTAGGTCGCCACGGGCGATATCCCGAAGATCGACAGGGCGCCCCCGGCAAAAATCAGGGCGGCCACGACCGAAAGGACGGGAAGGATCCCTTCGAAGAGCAATCCCGTCTTGAACCTTCTCCTCAGAACTATCCGGTACCTCATTTGAAAGGTCAGACCACCTTTCCCGAAGCAGATGGGGTTTCCGTGCCGTGGGGGCAAAACTCTTCGAGGCACGTGCCGGCCATCATGAGCCCCAGTTGTTCCTCGGTGACGCTGTCGGGATCCTCCACGAGGCCCATCAGTCTCCCGTTGTGCATCACCGCGATACGATCGCTGAGGGAGAAGATCTCCTCCAGGTCGTCGGAAACCAGGAGGACGCCCGCTCCCCGGTCCCTCTGCTCCAGGAGGGTTTCCCTCACGAAGTGGGTGGCGCTTACATCGAGCCCCCAGGTGGGTTGAACGGCAATGACCACCTTGGGGTCGTCGGACAATTCCCTGGCCAGCATGAGTTTCTGCAGGTTCCCGCCGGATAGCAGCCGGGCCGGGTAGCCCAGCCCGGGGTGGACGACGCCGAATCTCTCCACCAGTTGGCCCGTGCGGCCGGCGATATTTTCCCAGTGGATGAAAAAGCGGAACCGCGTGAACTCTTTTCTCCAGTATTTCCTCAGGGCGATATTCTCCCTGAGGTTCATTCCCCTGACGAGGCCGGTCCCGATCCTGTCGGCCGGTATATAGCTTACGCCTCTTTTCTGAAACTCCCTTATGGGCCGCCCCGCCAACTCGTACCCGTCGACCACGATGCTTCCTCTTTCGATCTTCCTGATTCCCGACAGGGCGTCGCAAAGCTCTTCCTGTCCGTTACCCGAGACGCCGGCCAGCCCGAGGACCTCCCTTTGCTTGACGTTGAAGGAAAAGTGGTCCACCCGCGTCCTCCCGCGATCCCCTATCACTACCAGGTCCCTGGCCTCCAGCACCACCCTGCCGGGGTTCTGCAGGGTCCTGCCTACCTGGAAGACCACCTTCCTCCCGACCATCTTGTCGGCCAGCGATTCCTTGGTGACTTCCGCGACGGGAACGGTGGCCACCTTCCTGCCCCTGCGGAGCACGGTGATGCGGTCCGATATGTCCATGACCTCATCGAGTTTGTGGGAGATGAACACGACTCCGTGCCCTTCGGCGGTGATCTGCCGGATGGTCCCGAAAAGGGCCCGCGCTTCCTGGGGCGTCAGCACCGAGGTGGGCTCGTCGAGGATCAATATATCGGCGCTGCGGTAGAGGGCCTTGATTATGGCCACCCTCTGCTGTTCGCCGATGGAAAGCTGCCACACGGGCGTCATGGGGTCGACGTGGATCCCGTACCTGTCCTGGATGCCCCTTATCCTTTCGACAATGGGGGCCTTGTCCATCAGAAAGGGGTTGTCCTCGAGGCCCAGGGCCACGTTCTCCCAGACGGAGAGGGTCGGCACGAGCATGAAGTGCTGGTGGACCATGCCAATGCCCGCCCGGAGGGCATCCCGGGGGCTTCTGAAGGCCTGGGCTCTCCCCTTGACGGTTATGGTACCGGCGTCGGGGGTGTAAAGGCCGCTGAGGATGTTCATAAGGGTACTCTTGCCCGCGCCGTTCTCGCCGAGAAGGGTATGGACCTCTCCCCTGTCGAGGTCGAAATCCACCCCGGCGTTGGCCTTGACGCCGACGAAAATTTTATCTATCCCCCGCATCGCGACAAGAGGTTCAGATTGAACCGGTGACAATCGCATCCCTCCGAGGCTTTATCCTGCGCAGCGGCCCTGATCTTCGGGAAAGAAAAGGGGGCGCGCTCTCCGCGCCCCCCGTAAAGAAAGGGTCTATTTCGGGATCTCGCCTTCTACTCCTTCCACGAACCAGTTCATGGCGAGCATTTCCTCGTCGGTCATCTTTTCGCCGCTCCTGATGACCTCCTCGCCCTTCTGGTTCCTGACGGGGCCATAAAAAACATCCCAGCCGCCTTCTATTATCTTTGCCTTTTCCGATTCGACGGCGGCGACGACCTCGGCGGGGACGACGTCGGAGATCGGCGAAAGGCCGACGAAGCCTTCCTTGAGACCCCACCAAATGTCGCTCGATTCCCAGGTCCCGTCAATGACCTTGCCCACGAAGTACTTGTAGGCCATGCCCCACTCCCATACGGGGGCGGTGAGGTGCATCGTGGGAGCGTAGTGGCTCATATCGTTGTTGTACCCGACCACATAGACGCCGGCCTCCTCGGCGGTCTGGGGAGCCGCACCCGAATCGGCGTGCATGGCTATGACGTCGGCGCCGGCGTCGATAAGGGCGAGGGTGGCCTCCTTTTCCCTGGCCGGGTCGAGCCAGGAGAAGAGCCAGACCACCTTGACCTTGACATCGGGGTTGACCTTCCTGGCGCCCACCGTGAAGGCATTGATGGCCCTGATGACCTCGGGGATGGGGTTGGCGGCCACGAAGCCGATGACATTCTTCTTGGTCATATTGCCCGCGACGAGCCCCGACAGGTACCTCGCCTGGTACATTCTCCCGAAGTAGTTGCCCACGTTCGGCGCCCTTTTATATCCTGAGCAGTGCATGAAGACCACGTCGGGGTTTTTCGCCGCCACTTCCTGGACAAAATCCATATACCCGAAGGAGGTGGCGAAAACCAGCTTGGCGCCGTTCCTGACAAAGGTCTCCATGACCCTCACCGAATCGGGACCCTCAGCGACGGACTCCACAAAAAAGCTCTCCACTCCCGGAAAGGCTTTCTCCATCTCCAGCCTGCCCAGGTCGTGCATGTAGGTCCACCCGCCGTCGCCGACAGGCCCCACGTAGACGAAACCGATCTTCAGGTCTTTTGCCGCCACGGGCTCAAAAGCCGAGGCTGCTGACACTCCCAGGACCACCAACAGACAGACCATCACCAGGACGAGCTTCTTCATTCGCTTCATACCTCCCCGGAATTATATGTTTCCCCTTCGGTTGACGCCTATATTTTGAACAAAAGGAAGCCGGACTTCAACTCCTTTCGGCGTTGTTCATGCCCGGCCATGGAAAGGGGTCGACGATGGAGGCCTTGTCCTCCCATGCTGAGGGGGTAGGAAAAGCCCTTGAGTTTGAAAGAAGCCTCTTTCATCGCGAAAACCTCCCTCGTTACGTCCGCGGCAAAATACAAAAAAATGGCGGAGACGTGTGGGAATCGAACCCACCGAAGCCGGCCATACCGACCCCCACCGGGTTTGAAGCCCGGGGCACTCACCAGAGCACACTCGCCTCCGACGGCCATAATATTCTAGATCCTTGGCGTCCTTCCGTCCACCGGGAAAAACGCGCCTCGACCTCACCCGCCCAGGCGCTCCCTGTCCAGGTTGTCCCTGAGCTTTCTCCGGGCGCGCTGGAGGGCGTTGTCCGCCTTCTTCCTCGGCCAACCGAGCAACCCCGCCGAGGCTGACACCGACCCGGTATGGATAAAGGCGTCCAGCGCGGCGACCTCCATGACGGAAAGCCCCTCCAGGAGTTCCTCGTCCAGGGCGGGGACGGTCCGGGCGATACCCGGATCCACCTCGGCGGGATCCAGGACCTGGACGTACCGGCGTACTTTTTCTCTCCTGAGGAAGGTCACCATGCCGTTCCTGGCGCAGGAAAAGGCGAAGGACGTGAACTTCCCCCTGCTGACGTCGTACTTCGGGAGGGCCTTGAGTATGGAGATGAACCCTTCCTGCAGCAGGTCATCGAAAAAGGGACTGCCTCCCCGGGAGAGCCTCCCCGCTACTCCCCTCACCAGGGGGGTGATCAGGACCAGCAGTTCTTCCAGGGCCTCCCCGTCGCCGGCCTTGCAACTTTGAAGCAGGGCTTCCGAGGGCTCCTCCCCCATCGGTCCGTCCTCATCCCGTCTTTTCAAGGTCCGACCGACCCGATGACAAGAGCCGGGGCGGCGGTTTCCTCGCCGATCTCAAAGGCACCCTCCAGGAGAGGGCGTGCCTCGTCCCACCGGCTTTCATGGCAGGAAAAGAAAACCCTGGCCAGCGGTTCATCCCTGGACACCCGGTCCCCCCTTTTCTTGAGGACCTCGAGAGCCGCGCCATGGTCAACGGCATCCTTCCTGGTGAGCCGGCCTCCACCCAGGATCCTCAGGGTTTCCCCCGCCGCCCTCGCGTCGCACCGGGTGACGAAGCCGCTCTTCCCGGCTTTTATCACCCGGGCTTTCCCGGCGAGGTGGCCTCCGCCGGCCGCCCTGCTGATGAACCCATCGAGGTCGCCGCCCTGGGCCCGGACCATCTCCCGGAACTTGTCGTAGGCCCGGCCTGTCTCGAGGGCGCTCTCGACAAGGCGGTAGCCCTCATCCAGGGAGCCGGCCCGGTCGCCCAGGCGGACCATGGAGGCGGCGAGCCTGAGGGAAAGCTCCCTGACGTCGACCGGTCCCTTCTGAAGGAGGACCTCCACGGCCTCGGCCACCTCGGCGGCGTTTCCCACCCATCTTCCCAGGGGTTGGCTCATGTCGGTCACAAGGGCCATGGCGCTCCTGCCCAGGGAAGCCGAAAGGCCGACGAGGTTTTCCGAAAGTTCAAGGGCCGACGCTTCGTCCGTCATGAAGGCCCCCGAGCCGCACTTCACGTCAAATACGAAGGCCCTGGACCCTCCTGCCATCTTTTTGCTGACGATGCTGCTGGTGATGAGCGGTATGGAAGGGATCGTGCCGGTCACGTCCCTCAATTCATAAAAAAGGGCTTCCGCCGGCGCCAGGTCCCCCGAGTGGCCGCTAATGGCGCAGCCGACGCTCCTCACCTGGTCGATGAACCGTTCCAGTTCGAGGTGGGCGGAAAAGCCCGGTATCGACTCGAGTTTGTCGACGGTCCCCCCGGTGAAACCCAGGCCCCTCCCACTGAGCTTTGCCACTGGGACGCCGCAGGCGGCGGCCAGGGGCACCACGACGAGGCTCGTCTTGTCTCCCACGCCGCCCGTGCTGTGCTTGTCCACGGGGAAGATATCCGGGGGAAACCGGACCACTCTCCCCGAAGTCGACAGCGCTTCGGTGAAGGCTTTTACCTCGCGGCGGGTCATCCCGCGGAAAAAAACCGCCATCAGCCAGGCAGCCAACTGGTAGTCGGCTACCTCGCCCTTTTGAGCGAGCCGGACGAACTCGCCGATCTCCGAAGGGGTCGATTCCCTGCCGTCGCGCTTGTCCTCGATGAAGGCTACGGGGTTCATGGGACCTTCAGCCCCAGTAACGCCACCATGGCCTTCAGGAGGCGCTCCAGTCTCCCGGCGGCTTTGTTCATCTCCTCGAGGACTTTCTCGTGGGTCATGGGAGTTTCCGTCATTCCCGCGGCACGGTTCGCCACGCAGGAGATGACGCAGACCCTCATGCCCCTATGCCTCGCGGCGATGACTTCCGGAACGGTGGACATGCCGACCAGGTCGGCCCCCAGCGTCCTCAGCATCCTTATCTCGGCGGGGGTCTCGAAGGAGGGACCGGGGAAAGCGGCGTAGACGCCCCGCTTGACCTGTATCCCGATGGATGAGGCGGCTTCTTCGGCTATCCTGATCATTTCGCGATCGTAGGTGAAGGTCATGTCGGGAAATCGCGGGCCCCAGTCGTCTTCGTTCTCTCCTCTAAGGGGGTTGAAACCCTGGAAGTTCATATGGTCATGGAGGACCACCAGGTCTCCGGGCGCCAAATCGTAACTGATGCCGCCCGAGGCGTTGGTGGCAAAATAAAAGGGTATGCCCATCTCGCCGAAAACCCGCACGGGGAATATGATATCGGCCGGGGAGTGCCCCTCGTAAAAGTGGACCCTTCCCTGCATGGCCAGCACGGGGACATCACCCAGGCGGCCCGAGACCAGCCTGCCGGCGTGCCCCGGGGCGGTAGAAAGGGGCCAACGGTCTATCTCGGCGTAGGGGATCTTCACGGCGTCCTCTATCGAGTCCGCCAGGGATCCCAGGCCGGAGCCCAACACCAGGGCCACCCGGGGTACCGTGCCGATCCTGCCCCTTATCATTTTCGCGGCGTTGATGACATCTTCCCTGTAGGACATGAAATGACCTCCTCGGACACCCCTTCGTCGACAGGACTCAGGCCCTGGGGTGGCTTTTATCGTAGACATCTCGAAGTTCCACGTCAAAGTGCGTATATTTCTCCGTGGTCATTATCGACGAGTGGCCCAGGAGTTCCTGGAGGACCCTGAGGTCCATGCCCCGCCGCAGCAGGTGGGTCGCGAAGGAATGCCTGAGTATGTGCGGGTGCAGCCTTGACCGCGAGATACCGGCTTTTTCGCCTCTTCTCTGGACGACGCGCCAGACATCTTCCCTCCTCAGGGGCCTGCCGTTCCTGGAGAGGAAGAATTTACCGGCGCGGGAACCTCCAAGCCGTTCTCTGCCCGAGGCCAGGTACCTCTCGACCCTGGCCTTGACCTTGCCGACCAGGGGGACGACCCTCTCCTTGCCTCCCTTTCCGCGCAGCCTGATCAGCCCCGAGTCGAGCCCCATGTCGGAGAGTTCCAGCGAGGCGATCTCTCCTGCCCTGAGGCCGCATCCGTAACCAACCTCGACGATGGCCCTGTCCCTGAGCGAGATAGGGTCGTCGCCTTCGCAGGCTTCCAGCAGCCTGTCCACCTCTCCTTCCGTCAGGACCTTCGGTAATTTCCTCTCCCTGGCGGGAAGCCGGAGAAGGTCGAGGGACCCCCCGGAAACGCCTTCGGAGGCTAAAAACCTCGTCCATGACCGGAGCGTGGCCGCAGCCCTCTGGATGGACGATTTGCTGCGCCCCGCCCTTGAGAGAAAACCCAGGTATTCCGCGATCCTCCCCGGCGAGGGCGGCGAAGGGGCGACGTCTCTTTCCGCGCAAAAGGAGAACCAGCCGCGAAGGTCGCTGCGATAGGCGTTGACGGTGTTCTCCGAGCATCCCCTCTCGTAGCGGAGGTAATTGAAAAATGTTTCAAGGTGGGGAAGATCCCTTTTCATGTTCCGCCGGCCTTCCCGGGGAGGGGCGCTCGAACCCCTCCCCTGTTTTGGCTTTTACCTCGAAAGAAACCAGTAGAGGGCGGTCAGTGTCTTCGAATCCTTGATCTCCCCGGAAAAAGCCATGCTCTTGAGCCGTTCCCGGTCGAACCTGGCCACATCCAGAAATTCATCGCTGTCGCATTCCTTCGGCGATGGAGAAAGCTCACTGGCGTGAAAGAGTATGATCAATTCGTCGCTGAAACCCGGCGAGGTATAAAACCGGGTCACCTCCGTCAGAACCCCGGGCATGAACCCGATCTCCTCTCTCAGCTCCCTGGCGGCGGTATCGACGGGATTCTCGCCCTCTTCGACGATCCCCGCCGGGATCTCCAGAAGGTACTCGCCGGTGGGGTACCTGTATTGCCTCACCAGGTAGAGGCCGCCCTCTTCCGTTTCGGCGACCACCCCCACGGCTGGGGCATGCTCCACCACCTCGCGGGCGGTCATGCCCCCGTCGGGAAGCCTGACCCTGTCAACTCGCAGGTTCAGGATCCGTCCCCTGTATACCAATTCGCCGGAAACCTTCTCCTCCTTGGGGAGCATGGCTTCAGGCTTTCTTGAGCAGTTCCCGGGCTATTTCCCTCCCCTTTTCGAAGGCCTCCAGGTTCATGGGAAGGAACTGGGGTTTCCTTTTGCCCAGTTTATCCTTGATGGTCTCGACGCAGGCCTCGACGCCCACCAGGTCGGTCGCCTCGACTATGGCCCCGAGCACGACGATGTTGGCGACCCTGTCGCTGCCAAGGGCAAGGGCGACGCTGTAGGCTGGTATCGGAAAAAGGGTGACATCCTTCCTGGGGTTGGGATAATTTACCAGGTCCGAGTTATACACCAGGAGTCCGCCGGGCTTCACCGATCCCTCGAACCTTTCCAGCGAGGGGTTGTTCATTATGACGGTGACATCCGCCTCCGCGACGACCGGCGAGGCGATCTCCTCGTCGCTGATGGCCACACCGCAGTTCGCGGTCCCGCCGCGCATCTCCGGCCCGTAGGAGGGGATCCACGTGACGTGGCGGCCCTCGTTTATGGCCGTGTAGGCCACCAATTGGCCCAGGACCATTATACCCTGCCCCCCGAAACCGGCGGCAATCATCCCTCTGAAAAATCCGGACATATCATTCCCCTCCCCTATTCGAAGTCCTTGAAGACGCCCAAGGGGTAGTGCGGCGTCATCGAGCTCTCGGTCCACTCGAAAGCCTGGACGGGTGTCATCCCCCAGTTGGTCGGGCAGTTGGAAAGAACCTCCACGAAGGAGTAACCCTTGCCCTCGATCTGGTTCAGGAAGGCTCTCTTGATGGCCTTCTTGGCCTCGATGATGTGCTTCGGCTTGGCCACGGAGACCCTTGTTATGAAACCGGGGGTCTCGAGGGTGGCGAGGAGTTCGCACATCCTCATGGGATAACCGGCCAGTTCGGGATCCCTTCCGAAGGGGCTGGTGGTGGTCTTCTGGCCGATGAGCGTCGTCGGGGCCATCTGGCCGCCGGTCATCCCGTAGATGGCGTTGTTTATGAAGATGGCGGTGAGCTTTTCACCCCTGTTGGCCGCATGAATTATCTCGGCCGTCCCAATGGAGGCCAGGTCCCCGTCGCCTTGGTAGGTGAAGACTATCTTGTCCGGCCTGGTCCGCTTTATCCCCGTGGCCAGCGCCGGCGCCCTCCCGTGGGCAGCCTCGCAGAAGTCGACGTCGATATAGTCGTACATCAGGGCCGCGCAGCCGACCGGCGCGGTCCCTATCGTATCGTCCTGTATGCCCAGTTCATCGATGATCTCGCAGATGAGCCTGTGGGTAATGCCATGCCCACACCCAGGGCAGTAATGGGTGTGCACGCCATCGAGCCATGCCTTCGGTCTTTCGTAGATCTTGGTCTCTTTCATTGGTCGGACACCTCCCCGTACTAAAGAACGGCCCTGAGTTGTTCCTCGATCTCCTTGACCGAGGGAGCTATGCCGCCCGCGCGCCCGAAAAAGGACACGGGAGCCTTCCCGCAAAGGGCAGCCTCGACATCCTCGACCATCTGCCCCATGTTCATCTCGACCACCAGGACGTGCTTGATCCCGGAGGCAAGTTCCCTGATCTTTTCCTTCGGGAAGGGGTAAAGCGTGATGGGCCGGAGCATGCCGATCTTTTTGCCTTCGTTCCTCAGGTTGTTTATGGCCGATCTCGCGATCCTGGCCGTCGTCCCAAAGGCGCAAAGCAGGACCTCGGCGTCGTCACAGTGGTAAGCCTCGAACCTGACCTCTTTTGCCATCTCGCGGTACTTTTTCTGCAGCATGATGTTGTGGTGTTCCAGGTCTTCGGGGTTGAGATAGAGGCTCCTGAGGAGGGACCTTTTGCCCCCGCGCTCCCCCATGCACCCCAACGCCCAGGTCTCCCTGGGTGGGAGGTCGGTCGAAAGGTGCTCCTTGATCTCGACGGCTTCCATCATCTGGCCCATGAACCCGTCGGCGAGGACCATGACGGGGTTGCGGTACTTCAGGGCCAGGTCGAAGGACATCTGGACGAGCTCCACGGCTTCCTGCAGCGTGCTGGGGGCGAGGACCAGCAGGCGGTAGTCCCCGTTTCCCCCGCCCTTGGTGGCCTGCATGTAGTCGGCCTGGGACGGAAGTATCCCTCCGAGGCCGGGCCCCCCTCTCATGACGTTGACGATGACGGCGGGTATCTCGCACCCGGCCAAGTAGCTGATCCCCTCGGACATGAGAGATATTCCCGGGCTCGACGAGGTGGTCATGATCTTCGTACCCGTCGACCCCCCCCCCATGACCATGTTGATAGCGGCGACCTCGCTTTCGGCCTGCACGTAGGCGCCGCCTATCTTCGGCAGTTTCGCCGACATGTACTCCGGGATCTCGTTCTGGGGCGTAATGGGGTAACCGAAAAAGTACTTGCAACCCGCCTGGATGGCGGCCTCCGCTATAGCTTCAGTGCCCTTCATGAGTTCTCGTGCCATGGATACCACCTCCGGCCTTATTGATCCTCTTCGAACCTGAACACTTCGATCGCCGCGTCAGGGCAGGTTGTGGCGCACAGTTTACAGGCTATGCATCCTTCCTTGAACTGCTCCACGGGTCGGTAACCCTTGCTGTTGATATGTTCCGAAATCCTCAAAACTTTGACTGGACAGGCTTCGACGCAAAGACCGCAGCTCTTGCAATATTCCTCGAGCACATTGATACGTCCTTTCGCCATTTACCCGCGCACCCTCTTCCTTCTTTTGGTTATTTACAGGCCGGTTCGAGGTGCCGGCCTCGTATCCCTTATGACCGGTCGTCAATCCTGGTCCACATATAGCCTTCCTCCCAGGGAAGCATCATGCGCCTGACCAGGGGCCATAGTTCGACGGGGGAGTCCTTTTGGAGCGTTTCGATTTGCGAAGCCAATAGCGGCGTGACCGTTCCGTAAAGGACCTCCAGACCCAGTGCCTCTCCAGCCGTGCAGACCTGCCGGTATCCCCAAAGGAGTTCTTCGGCGGTGGTCTGGTCCATGAGATGGGGATTCGCGACGAGGGCCCCGACCTTGAGTTCCGAGACCCCCTCGATGCCCTTCACCAGTTCGAGGACGCCCTCCGTATCCCTGGTGCTTGGCCTGAAAGGGTTCACCACCAGCACCAGCAGGAAACCCGCTTCCCTCATCAGGGCCGAAAACTGCTTCAGGGCCCTTCCACCGGCGGCGTCGCCGCCCACGTCGATGAGGAGCCTTCCTCCGGGAGCCTTAAGCGCCCAGGAAACCTCGGGGGTGATGATCGGCATATCGGACCACCGGGTGCTCTCGGGCGGGGTAAGGATGCGGAAACCCTCCTTCCTGAGGGTGTCGGCCACTTGCCTGACGCAGAAGTAGGGGTTGATGATATCCACGTCGGCTACGGTCACCTCGTCGCCACAGGCGCGAAAACCCAGGGCCATGTTCAGCACCCATTCCGTCTTGCCCGAACCCAGCGCCCCGGTGACGGCCAAGGTCTTCGGCCATTTCCTTTCGCAGAGGGAGGCCGGGAAGGAGCGCTCTCCCGTGGAAAAATTCACTTCAGCCTATCCCCTTTCCTGAAGTTCCGGCCCCGGGACCAACTGGCGCCGTCGGTCCGGCGGCGGCCTTCGGCCTGTACCTCCACGAGTTCGACGGAACCCTTGCCGCAAGCGACCAGGGGGTTTCCATCCACGAAGTCGACGACCTCTCCTGGAACACCCTCCTTGGATCCCCTTCGAGTCCTCCATAATTTTGTGCGTTTTCCCCGGAATATGAAGTGAGAACCCGGATAGGGGTTCAGGGACCTGACGAGATCGTGGACTTCCCTGGAAGAAATATCCCACCTGATCTCGATTTCCCGTTTTGATATCTTCGGGGCGAAGGTGGCCTTCTCCTGCGGCTGCTCCCTGAAGAATATCCTTCCCTTTCGGAATAATTCTAAACCCTCGAGAGCGATGTCGCTACCTTCCACGGCAAGGGTTTCCGCCATGTCGCCGAAGGTGTCCTCGTCGCCTATTTTTGCCTTTGAGGATAGCAGGATGGGGCCGGCGTCCATCTCGCTCACGAGCCTGAAGACGGTCACGCCGGTCTCCTTTTCTCCGTTCATTATCGCTCTCTGGATGGGAGCCGCGCCGCGATAGGCCGGCAGCAGGGAGGGGTGAATGTTGAGACACCCCGGTTCAGGCATCGAAAGGAAGGGTTCGCCTATCAGCTGGGAGAAATCGATGACAAAAAAGCAAAAGGGCTTCTCCTGCAGGAAGGAAGCCAGGATCGTCTCGTCACGATTGATATCGCTGGTCCTAAAGACCGGGATGCCCAGCTTCGAGGCCGTCCCGTCGACGGGGGTCTCTCTCTCGGCGAGGCCCCTGCCGGCGGGCCTGGGGCGGGCCGTGATGACCCTGCTGAAGGTCCGTTTCTCTGCGAGCGCCACCAGGCAGCGGGCGGCGAACCACCCGGAACCGGCGAACCACAGGGGACCCTCCAGGGTCATTTTTCCACCCTTTTCTGGAGCTTTTTCTTCAAAAATTGTCGTTTCAACGGGGAAAGGCGGTCGAGGAAAAGTTTGCCCTCCAGGTGGTCGATCTCGTGGGACAGCACCCTGGCGAGGAATCCCTCCTCCTCCAGCCTGAAAGGTTGACCATGCTCGTCCTGGGCTTCGACAACGACCCTGGCGGGCCGGGTGACCATCTCGAAAAAGCCGGGGGCGCTCAGGCAGCCCTCTTCCTGCACATCTTCCCCTTCCTGTTCGATCACGACGGGGTTGACCAGGACGATCCTCCGATCCCTCCAACCGACGACGGCGACCCTCAGGCTGACGCCGACCTGGGGCGCCGCGAGGCCCACGCCGTCGTTCGTCTCCATCGTCTCCCACATGTCCCGCAGAAGCGATTGGAGTTCCTCCCCGAAGTCGGTCACGTCCCTCGCCTTTTCTCTCAGGACTTGCTCGGGATACTCCCGGATATCTCTCACTGGCATCTCGCCGTCCCCTCCGGTTCCTGGCCTTAAAAAGCGGCCCCTCCAGGAAGGGCCGCCCAGTTTATCGATACTATTCTTCCAGGGACTCCTTGAGAATATCTCCTATGGTCACGTTGGTCTCCCCGTCGATAAACTGGGAGGGATCGTTGCGCTGCTCCCCCCTTCTCCGCCTCTTCACCGGCTCCCTTTCTTCCTGGGGTTCCGGCTCCTCGAGGGCGCTCATGCTGAGCCTTATCCTTCGCTCTGCGGTTTTTATCTCGATGACCTGGGCCTGGACCTCCTGCCCCTCGCTTATTACGTCGCCGGGCCT
>JAAYIZ010000208.1 GCA_012523215.1 Thermovirga sp. | reverse complement strand
ATGACATATCCATACCGCCCACCAAGGTGGCACAGGCGCAGTCGATCCGCCTGGAGAGCCACTCCGCCTCGCGGGAGATCTGGAGGGCCAGTTCCCTCGTTGGGGAGATTATCAGCACTCCCGGCCTTGATCGGTCTAAGTCCGGGTTGTTCATAAGGGGAAGCAAAAAGGCGAGGGTCTTCCCGGAGCCAGTCCTGGCTCGTACGATCAGGTCGACATCGAGATCGTCCCGTTCGAGCACGGCGGTCTGGACCGGCATGGGTTCGGTGAAACCCTTTGCGTTCATGGCTCCGAGGAGCTCTTCCCGAAGACCGAAACCCTCAAAGGTTTTCCGGCCTTCCTGTTCCATTTTTTCCAATGTTGCGGTCTGTTCCATAAAAGCGCATTCCTCCTGTATTCGGGAAAGGGACACAAAAAAAGCGGCACCCATGGGGGCGCCACTTCGTGTAATCCCTTCACGGCAATAGTACTATTATCGTCATCGGCGTTGAAATGTCAAGGAGGATTGCGAAAGCGAGGGAAGCCGCGAATCGCGAGCCGAAAGCTTTGAATCGTTTAAATTTTACCCTTCACCGCTGGTTTTTCCACTGATTGCGACCTTTGAATCTCCGATTCGCGATTTCTTCGCCATTATTTATTGTATTCAATTGCTTCATTTCAAGCCCTGACCCCAAAGCATTCGGCCCTTTTCGAAGAAGGGTTCGATGGCGCCCTGGTCGGCGAGGTAGGAAAGGTGGGCCGATACGGTTATATGGGTGAGGATGTACTGTGCGGGGTTGAGCGAGAGGTCGAAAAAGACGGCCAGGTCGGCCAGGATGTCCTCCCGGGAGGCCGGTGCGGCACAAATCTTGAGAACCCTGTCGCGGACCATTTCTAGGGCGTCCTTGTTCCTCTTCACGAGGGGGCCGATTTCACCGCTCGGTTCGGCGTGGCTGGGAATGAAAAGGGTCGCCTCGGCTTTTCCCAAGTATTCCAGGGTCTTCAGCTGGGCGGCCACATCGAAGCAGACGGCCATGCCGTACTTGTCGAGGATGGCCGGTGGGAAAAGGCTGTCGGCGATGAAGAAGACACCGTCGGGGGTCCTCAGGCCCACCATGTCGAGGAAATGCCCCGGAAGGGGCACCGCCTCGAGTCCCGTATCCAACACGGGCCCCGACGAGGTTATTATGTCGGTGACCCTCGAGGGCTGGGCCTTCAGAAACTTCCCGGTGATGGCACCAAAACCAGCCGCCCCCCAGAGCAGGGCCGGTTCGAGCCAGGGCTCCTCGATGAAGGCCGACTCGGCCCGCGTGGCGGCTATCCGGCAGCCCGTCCTCTTCTGGATGAGGGCGTTGCCCCCTATATGGTCCGCGTTGGAGTGAGTGTTGACGATGAGGTCCAAGGGCCACTCCTTCTCCTCGAAGGCCTTGAGGATCTTCCTCCCCGCCGATTCGTCGTTGCCGCTGTCGATGAGGACCGCCCGGCCGTCCCGGACGTGGACCCCCAGGTTGGTGGGGCCCGGTATGTACCAACTGCTCCCCGATGCATTCACCATATCCATTGGTGCACCCCCTCGCTTGCTGATACCATAGGACGGCGGGGAGAGAATGACAACCTCCCCTTCGCGAAAGGAGGAACCCTTGACCGACCTCATCCTTGTAGACGGCCACGCCCTGGCCTACAGGGCCTATTACGGCATCAAGCGACCCCTGTGCTCCCCCGAAGGCGTACCGGTGAACGGCGTCTATGGCTTTGGAAGAATGCTCATGGGCATCGTCGAAAGATCCAGGGCACAGGAGGGGGCCGTGGTATTCGATTCCCCCGGGCCCAACTTCCGAAGGCGGCTTTACCCTCCCTACAAGGCCAACCGGCCCTCCCCGCCGGAGGAGTTCATCCTTCAGTTGCCCCTCATGATGGATCTGGCTCGCTCACTGGGTATAAGGGTCGTCGCCGACGGCGCCTACGAGGCCGACGACCTCATCGCCGCGGCAGCCGTGAGGGAAGCGGAGCGCGGCAAGGGCGTGGTCATCGTCACCCCTGACAAGGACCTCTTCCAGACGCTGGGCGAGGGCGCCATCACCATCCTTCGCCCCT
>JAAYIZ010000207.1 GCA_012523215.1 Thermovirga sp. | reverse complement strand
GGGCGTCACCTCCCGCGACCGCCACGAGGCGGTCGATCTCTTCTTTCGTCCTGTTCTCCGTCACGGCCAGGAGCCAGCCCTTCTTCAACCCGGGGTACAGGGGTTCGAGGGGGTATCCGCCGATGATGCCGGCATCGAGCAGGCGACTGTTGAGTTCCGCAACGGGTCTTTCGCTGAGGAGCGCCACTTCCCTGAAGTGGGGAACCCCGGGGAAGGCTCTCCTGAATTTGCCGCTCTTTTCCAGTCGGCTTACGGCGTATTCCGTCTTCGCCACGATCTGCTCGCCCACCTCCCGGAGCCCCTGGGGCCCCATGAGGCTGAAGTAGACCGACGCGGCGACGATGCAGAGGTTCTGGTTGGAGCAGATGTTCGACGTGGCTTTCTCCCTCCGGATGTGCTGTTCCCTGGCCTGGAGGGTCAGGACGAAGGCCCGCCGCCCCTGGCTGTCGACGGTTTGGCCGCAGATGCGACCCGGCATCCTGCGCAGGAGGGGCTTGTTGACGGTGATGACCCCGAAAGCTGGGCCGCCGAAACTTATGGGGTTGCCGACGGTCTGCCCGTCGCCCGCGACGATGTCGGCGCCCAGCTTTCCCGGGGCCTCGAGGGTCCCCAGGGCCAGCAGGTCCGTGGACAGGATGAGCAGCGCCTCCGCTTGGTGCAATTTTTCGGCGAGGGCTTCCAGGTCCTCGATGGTGCCGAAGAAACTGGGCGACTGGACCACCAGGGCTGCCACGTCGCCGGCTGAAAGGGCAGCGTCCAGCGCTTCCTGGTCTACCGTGCCGCCGGCCGCGGGCAATTCACCCTGTTCGAGGCTCCGGCTCCAGCAGTAGGTGCGGAGGACGTCCCTCGTCTGGGGGTTGACGTTCTGTCCCCAGAGGATCTTCTTTTTCTTTGTAGCCGACGCCGCCAGGACCGCCGCCTCGGCGACCGCCGAAGCGCCGTCGTACATGGAGGCGTTGGACACCTCCATGCCGGTCAGTTCGCAGACCATGGTCTGGTACTGGAAGATGGCCTGGAGGGTGCCCTGGGACACCTCCGGCTGGTAGGGCGTGTAGCAGGTGGTGAATTCCCCCAGGGAGATGATGCTGTCCACGGCGGCGGGGATGAAATGGTCGTAGGCCCCTGCGCCCAGGAAACAGGCGAGGTCGTCGATGTTTCCATTGGCGCCGGCCAGTTCCCGTAGGTTCCTTAAAACTTCGGGTTCCGACAGCGCCTTGGGGATGTCCGGGAGGTTTTTCTGCCGGACCTTTTCCGGGATGCCCGAGTAAAGGTCATCGAGGTCGCCGACGCCGAGATATTCGAGCATCCGGCGCCGGTCTTCCGCCGTAGCGGGTGTATACCGGCTCATGAAGAACACCTCCTATTGGCTTTCCGCTTCGAGTTCCTCGAGGAGTTTGGCGTAGGCCCCGTGATCGAGAAGGGAGTCCAGTTCCCCGGGGTCGGCGACCTCGAGGCGTACGAGCCAGTTGGCGTAGGCGTCCTCGTTCAGCAGTTCCGGCGACTCCTCGAGGGCGTCGTTGACCTCGAGGACGGTCCCCGAGACGGGGCTGAACACGTCGTTCGCCCCCTTCACCGACTCGACGACGACGAAGTCCTCCCCGGCCTTGACCTTCCTGCCCTTGTCGGGAAACTCCACGTAGACGACGTCACCCATGGCATGCTGGGCGTAGTCCGTTATCCCCACGACGCCGACGCCGCCTTCCATCCTGATCCATTCATGCTCCTTGGTGTACCGGAGATCCTGGGGTATTTTGGTCATCTTTCTCATCCTCCCTTTTGGCTTTTTGCAAAAAGTATCGCTACCGTTTCCCGCTTTTCCTGTCGTAGAAGGGTCTTTTCACCACGGTACCCTTCTTCGGTTTTTCCCTGATCAGGACGCTGAGGTGTTCCCCTTCCTCCGGCGCCGGGGTCTTGACGAGGCAGAGGGCCATGTTGGCGTCCAGGGAGGGGCAGTATCCCCCAGAGGTCACCTTGCCCACCCTGTTTCCCGAGGCGTCGGCCACGTCCATGCCGGAGCGGGGCACCCCCTTGTTCTCGAGCCGCAGTCCGACTATCTTCCGCCGGAGTCCTTCTTCCTTCTGGCGCTTCAGCACCGGTTGGCCGATGAAACCGCCCGGCTTATCCACCTTGACGAAGAAACCGAAGCCGGCCTCCAGGGGCCCCAGGTCCTCGGAATACTCGTGACCGTAAAGCGGGAGCCCCGCCTCGAAGCGCAGGCTGTCCCGGGCGCCGAGCCCGATGGGGATCAGGCC
>JAAYIZ010000206.1 GCA_012523215.1 Thermovirga sp. | reverse complement strand
TGGCGTCTCTGGAGAAGGTCCCGCCTGTACCGGTCAATATCGCGGAAGGAGCCTCGGTCCCAGTTCCTCTTAAGGTAATCCTTCTCGAGGTCCCTGTAGCGTTTCTCCCTGTCCCACTGCCGGGAGTAAAGATCCCTGTAATAGCGCTCCATGTCCCTTCTCTGCTTTTCGCTCAGGTGGAGCCTCCGATCCCAATCCCTCATCGTTTCCCGGTAGTAACGGTCGTGGTAGTCTCTGAAGCGGTCGGGCCTGTAGTAGTAATCGTCGTACCACCGGTCAAAGTAGATCTTGAAGGTGTAGCGCTGGTTCATGTCCAGTATCCTGAAGAACAGGTAGAGAAAATCGTCGATCCTGATCCAGCGGCCCGATCCGTAACCGTACCCGTAATCGTACCCATACCCATACCCTTGGTCGTAGTACCTGTCGCTGTCCTGGGCCTGGCTGAGCAGGATGCCGAAGGCGAGCAGGGCCATGAAGGTCCTGAGGTTGTCGTTCTCCCTTTCGATCACAACCCTGGGGCCGCCGGGCCTGATCATCCTGGTGAGGCCGAAGAGAGCATCCAGTTGGCCGGAGTAGCGGTGATCGGGCCGATAACCCCAATCCCTGCCGCGGAGTTCCTGGAAGGTGTTTCTCTGGTTGGGCGTAAGGGCGAGGGTCCTCATCAGTTCCGGGGAGAAGAGGCTGTCCACCTCCTCCTCGGACCAGTAGACCACCCCTTCGAGGTTGGGCTCCACGGCCGAGACTGCGACGGAAAAGCCCGTGCCGAGAAATAGGCTTCCCAAAACAAACATGGCCACTATCTTTTTCATGGGGCGTACCTCCGTTTCCTCAAAAGGTATTCCCTTTCGTGATTTTTCGTCGGTCCATTACCGATCCTCATTCTAGGACCCATCCTATTAAGGTGCTCTTTGGAAATGAAAAGAATTGTTAAGACCGCGATCACGGGGCTTGCCCCCGGAAGGTCCCGGCGGGGAGCGTTATTCTATATCCTGCATGGCCTGGGCCCTCGCGTCGGCGGATAGGGTCCGCGCTCTTGCGGAAGCCGCGCCTATAGCCTTCATGAATGCCGTGCGTATGCGGCTTTCCTCCAGTTCGTAGATGCCGTCGATGGTCACCCCTCCCGGGGTCAGCACCATGTCCCTCAATTCGGCGGGGTGTTTCCCCGTTTCCAAGAGGAGGCACGACGCGCCTATGGCGGTATGGGCAGCCGCCATCAGGGCGAGATTCCTGGGAAGCCCTTCCCTGAGAGCTCCGTAGATCATGGCTTCGATCACGGTGAAGATGTAGGCAGGCCCCGAACCGGACATGGCGGTCAGGACGTCCAGGTACTGCTCATCCACCTGCTGGATCTCTCCCCGCTCCATGAGGACCTTTTCCAGGAAGGGAAGCCTCTCTCGGGGAAAATCTTGTTCCGGGTAGAAAAGGGTGAACCCCTTGTGGATTCTCACGGCTATGTTCGTCATGGCTCTCACGAAATGGGCCTCCGGCGCCGCCAGCCGAAGTATATCCGTCGATATGGCCGCGGCGAAGGAGACCACGGTCTTACCGCTGAGAGTCTCGGCGATCTCCTTCAGGACCGGGACCACCTGCGCCGGCTTCACCGACAGGAACACCAGGTCGGCGTCTTTCGCGGCTGCCCTGTTGTCGGAGGTCACCCTGACGCCTTTTTCGCTGAGCCCGTTGAGTTTGTCGAAGTTCCTGCGCGTGGCCGTCACCGAGTATCGTGGTGCGAGCGCCTCCGAAAGTGCGCCACCGACGATGCCGGCGCCGATAACGCAGATCCTGGCTTTCTCTTTCTCTTCCATAATATTCCCCCCCTCGATAATAAAAAAGCCGCCGACCCGGAGGTCGGCGGCCTTGGATGTCTAAAAGGCTGAACGGATCACTGGATCAGGACAAGACCGTACCTTCCCGGGAAGGGCTCTTTCGGGACCTGAGCGGAACGCACGGGTTAGGTCGGGTCATCCTTCTTGCGGAAACCTGCATGCCAGTGCTCCTCCTTTGGAATCGCACCGATCAGTTGATGAAGAAGATAACCTCTCTATTCCCTTTCGTCAATAGCCGGAATCGATATTGTGGCCGGACAGCGATATTGAGTCCGATCTTGAAAACTTGGGGGCCTTGAGGTTAACCTTCTTCACGGGAGGGATCCAAAATGGCAAGATGGCTTATGGTCGCCGGCGGCGTCCTGCTGCTGCTTGGGCTGGCCTTTCACTTCGCCCCCTGGCTCCTGGCCTGGTTCGGCAGGCTCCCCGGGGACATCCGCTACGAGACGGGGCGGACCAAGGTTTTCATACCCATAACCTCGATGGTCATTGTCAGCCTGATCCTCACGGTGGTGATGAACCTGCTCTCCAGGAGATAGGGGGACGCTTCAGGGGGGTCTTCCC
>JAAYIZ010000205.1 GCA_012523215.1 Thermovirga sp. | reverse complement strand
CCCTGCTGATTTCAAGTCAGCCGCCTTCGACCACTCGGCCAGCCCTCCGACGGCAATCAATTATAATGAATTCTGGTAGAATAAGCCAACGAAATGAACTTGACGAGAAGATAAAGAAAAGATGAAACGGAAGCGGGGGTGTCGTTGATGAAGTGGCGTAACACCGCTCTTTTCCCGGCGATAATGGCCATGGTTCTTTTCATGGGATCCGTCGCCGTCCTTGCCCAGGACTCCTGCGGCGTGCCGGGTGAACTGAAGGTGATCATGACCGAGGCGAAATGGGAATTTGACCTGAAGACAGGCCGCCTTTCAGGCGAGGCCACCGTCAGGAATGTCTGCGATGGGGATGTCATTGCCCCGGGTATTTCGGTGGGCATCTTTGGGACGACGGGAGAGATGGTGAACAACATCGCCCAGAGGGGCACCGAGCCCAGGTTGGCCCCGGGCAAGTCCGTCAAGGTGGAGTTCCATATCGACCTCAAGGAGGCCCCGGCTTCGCTTCTTTTCATGCCCTTCGAGGGCATGGCGAGCACTTGAGGCTGATTTCCATCCCGCGTCGCGGGGTTTGATCTTGCCATTCTGAATTCCGAAGTACTGACTCTTGCTGACGAGAGAGGGAGTTGCTTCTGAACTGCCCTCATCCCGGATTTGTTTACGCCCTTGCTTTTCCAAAGGAGGTTGATCCCATGAAAATGGAAGAGATCATAGAGAAATACCTTTGCTCTCCCTCCGTGGTGGCCGTAGCCGGCGCCTCGATGAAGAAGGAAAGGGCTGTTTACGGCGTCATGGATTACCTGAAGGAGAAGGGCTTCAGACTTTACCCCGTCAACCCCTCCTCGGCGGGTGAGAAAATTCAGGGTATCCCCTGCCTTGGCTCCATAACGCAGATCGGCGAGAGATTCGATATCCTGGCTCTTTTCGTATCGCCCGAGCGGCAGCAGCCCGTGCTGGACGACCTGGGGAAACTGGACTACAAGCCCGTCGTGTGGATGCAGCCCGGGGCCGAGAACGACGAGGCCGAAACCGTGTTAAGGGCCGAAGGTTTCGAGGTGGTGAAGGGTGCCTGCCTCATGATGGTCCACGAGGTCTATTGCGGCTGATAGAACAAAAAACTCACATCAGGAAACCAGAACGCGTAAAGGTATTGACCTTTGGCAAAAAGGGATGTATCCTTTGTGCGTAAATTAGGTTGGCCTAATAAAAAATAGATTCGAGGCGATTTCGATGACAGAAAGACAGGTCTACATGGATCATTCGGCCACGACGGCCGTCGATCGCGATGTCCTCGAAGCTATGCTCCCCTATTTTTCGGAGGAGTACGGTAACCCTAACAGCCTTCACGCCTGGGGGAGAGGGGCGCGGAAGGCCGTCAGTGAGGCCAGGGGGAAGGTCGCTGCCCTTATCGGGGCCGACGCCTCCGAGGTGATATTCACCGGCGGGGGGAGCGAGGCCGATAACCTCGCCATCAAGGGCGCCACTTCCATGAGGAAGGACAAGGGGCGCCACGTTATAACCACCGCCATCGAACACCATGCCGTGATGGACGCCTTCGGCTGGCTCGACAAGCAGGGTTTTGAGGTCACTG
>JAAYIZ010000204.1 GCA_012523215.1 Thermovirga sp. | reverse complement strand
TTTTTTCAACGGGCATAAAGCTCGAAGAATTGATGAAAAAAATGGTGGGCGGCGGCGGGCTGGTGGCACACCTGGGCACTAACGACCTCCGGGAGGTCGAGGAGATGATAGCCGGGGGGGATGAAAAGGCACGACTCGTTTTCGAGGCCATGGCTTACCAGGTCGCCCGAGAAATTTGCTGCAGGGCCGCTGTACTCTCGGGTGAAGTGGATGCCGTGGTCCTGACCGGGGGCCTGGCCTTCAGCGAAGCCTTCGTCGGGGCCGTCTCGAGGAGGGTGGCCTTCATCGCCCCGATCCTGGTCTTCCCGGGTGAAGATGAGATGAGGGCTCTGGCGGAGGGGGCTCTCAGGGTGATGAGCGGACAGGAGACGGCCCGGGAGTACGAGAGGGCCTGACCGAAAAATACAGGGCGGCCTGTTTTGCCCGGAGGAGGTTGTCATGACCGGCAGGGTGCGGATCAGAGACTCGCTGGCCTTTGGCTGGAGAACCTTTAGGCGGAACACCCTTTTCTTTTTCGTCCTGTTGCTCCTTATTGGCGCTATCCTGGCGATCCCGGGTGTCCTTTTGGGGAGGCTCACGCCTGGGGATGCAAACCTCTCCAGGTTTCTCCTGGGAGCTGCGCTCTGGGCCCTCAGGGCCTTGGCGGCCATGGTCGTCATCATCGTAAGCCTTTCCTTCCTCGACAGGGGCACCATCGATATGGACCGGCTGAAGCACATGAGGCCCCTGTTCGTCCCTTACATCATCGGTTCCTTCATCCTTCTCTCGCTTATCAGCCTAGGGGTGGCCCTTTTCGTGGTGCCCGGCGTCTACATAGCCGTTAGGTACCAGTTCATGCCCTACCTGATCATCGACAGGGGGATGCGACCCGTTCAAGCTTTCAAGGCCGCCGGGGCAATGACCCGGGGCCTGTGGCTGGAACTGTTCCTTTTGCTGCTTTGCATGGCTGGGTTAAATGCCCTTGGAGCCATCCCCCTCGGCCTGGGGCTGCTGATAACCGTGCCCGTGACCGCCCTGGCCCACGCAATGATCTACAGGGACCTGGTCTCCTGGCCATGAACCTGCCTCGGCTCGCCTTCTGGATCGCCGTCATTTACGGGCTCTTCTGCGGAGGTATATACCTGCTTCAGGACAAGATGATTTACCAGCCCTGGGGAGAGATCACCGCTACCCCCTCCAGGATCGGCCTTTCTTTTGAGAACATCTCCTTCGAGGCCTCCGATGGCGTGCGCCTTCACGGCTGGTTCATACCGGCGGCGAAGACTTCGGAGAGGGCCCTCCTTTTTTTCCACGGCAACGCGGGAAATATATCCCACAGGCTGGAATCGATAAGAGTCTTCCATGAATTGGGACTCAACCTCCTGATCTTCGATTACCGTGGCTATGGCAAGAGCGAGGGCCGGCCCACCGAGGAAGGTCTCTACATGGATGGTAGGGCTGCCTTCGATTTCCTGGTGGAGAGGGGCTACTTCCCTGATCGCATCGTGGTCTTCGGAAGGTCCCTCGGGGGTGCCGTCGCCGCGAGGATATCGCTGGAGAAGGCACCGGGAGCGCTGATCCTGGAATCGACCTTCACTTCCCTTTTCGACATGGCCAGGAGAGTCGCCCGACTTTTCCCGGTCCGCCGCCTCCTGCGTAGCGAATACCCCACGGAGAGTATCATGGCCGGCATCTTGTGCCCGGTGCTCGTGATCCACAGCCCCGACGACGAGATCATCCCCTTCTGCCAGGGGGAGCGGCTTTACGAGCGGATCACCGGACCCAAGGCCTTCCTCGAAATAAAGGGAGACCACAACGGGGG
>JAAYIZ010000203.1 GCA_012523215.1 Thermovirga sp. | reverse complement strand
GACTGGGTCCAGGACAAGGATCTCCGGGAAAAGGTGATTTCCACCATGGAGGACGCCCTCAAGACGGGCGGATGGGAGCCAGAGGATATGGAAAAGATTCCCTTCACCCTTCTCATCCCCGACTGCCCCGCCTCTCTGAACGTCCATAACAGGGGCGTGACGAGGATGGCCAAGGCCATCTACGACGAGTACAACCCACTCTACAAGGACAACGGCGGCTTCAAGCTGGACCACGACACGCTCATCGCCGGCGCCATCCTCCACGATGTGGGCAAACTCGTGGAATACGAGAAGAAGGACGGCAAGATCGTGAAGTCCCCGATGGGCAAGGACCTCCGGCATCCTTTCTCCGGCGTCGGGCTGGCCATGCGTAACGGCATACCCACCAGGATATGCCACTGCATCGCCGTCCACGCCAAGGAGGGCGACGGCGGATACCGCTGCCCCGAGGCGGTGGTCATCAACAAGTGCGATTTCATCAACTTCGAGACCATCAAGTCGTTCCTGGGACTTCTCTAGCCGGAACGATCTATCAACGGGAGGTGCGTGACCCATGGGTAAAACGATGATCGAGAAGTCCATCGAGCGGGCAGCCGGCCGAGAAGTAAAGGTCGGCGAGAGGGTCTGGTGCAACATCGACCTGTCGACGGCTCGCGACTTCGGCGGAGCTAACTGCGTGCTGCAGTTCGAGGAAGTAACCGATAAAAAAGGAAAGGTCTGGAACCCCGACAAGGTGGCCTTCACCTTCGACCTCCAGGCACCGTCCCACTCGGAAAAGGTATCCAACAACCAGAAGATCATTCGAGAATTCGCCAAAAAGCAGGGCATCAAGAAGGTCTTCGACGTGGACTGGGGCATCGGCCAGCACGTCCTGCTCGAGAACGGCCTAGTGAAGCCCGGCGACGTGATCCTTGGCACCGACAGCCACATGAATCTCCTCGGCGGGGTGGGCGCCTTCGCCACCGGCGTGGGGAACACCGACATAGTGGCCTCCTGGTTCGAAGGGACCAACTGGTTTCGCGTGCCCGAAACGATGAAGATCACCGTCACGGGCAAGTTCGCGAAGGGCGTCTGTATGCGCGACCTGCTGACCCACATCGTGGGAACCCTGGGAGCCGACGGCATGTTCTTCCTGGCCACCGAGTTCTACGGCGAGACCATCGAAAAGGCGTCCCTGGCGGAGAGGATAACTCTCTGCTCCATGGTCACCGAGATGAGCGGCAAGGTGGGCCTCATCATGCCCAACGGCGAGGTCCTGGACTGGCTGGTCGACAGGGCCGGCGACGAGGTACTGGACAGGGTCAAGACCCTGGCGGCCGACCCGGACGCCGTTTACGTCAAGGAACTGGAGTTCAACGTCGACGGCCTCGAGCCGATGACATCCTGCCCCGACGCGCCGGACAACGTGAAAAAGGTTCGGGAGGTCGCCGGAGAGCACGTGGACCAGGTCCACATAGGTTCCTGCTCCAACGGCCGTTTCGAGGACATCACGGCCGCTTTCGAGGTCCTCAAGGCGGGCGGCTTCAAGGTAGCCCCGGGCATGCGGGCCATCGTGACACCGGCCACCCGGGAGGTCATGCTGGAGTGCGCCAAGGCCGGGTACATCCAGAAGTTCCTCGAGGCAGGGGTGATCTTCACCAACCCGACCTGCGCGCTCTGCACCGCCGAGCACTACGGCGCCCTGCCCAGCGGCGACGTGGGCATGTCCACGACGAACCGGAACTTCATAGGCAAGGTCGGCAAGGGGAGCCACACCTACCTGGCAAGCCCCATGACCGCCATGGCCACCGCCGTGCGCGGCAAGATCACTGATCCCAGGGATATCCTCGGATAAGGAGGTTGGGAAAGAATGGATAAGACGATCCTTCGCGGAAGAGCCTGGGTGTTCGAGGATGATGTCGACACCGACCTCATCTACCACAACAAGTACCTGGCCGAGACCGACCCGAAGAAGATGCCCCAGTACTCCTTCGAGTACTACCCCGGCAAGGAGCACTTCGCGAAAGAGGTAAAGGAAGGGGACTTCATCGTAGCGGGCACGAACTTCGGCTGCGGCTCCTCCCGTGAGCACGCCGTCTACTGCCTGAAGTACGCCGGCATCCCCGTCGTCCTGGCGGAATCCTTCTCTCGCATCTACTATCGCAACGCCATAAACAACGGGTACCCGGTCCTCTTCGTGAACGGCCTGAGCCAGGCCATCAAGGACGGCAAGATCAAGGACGGCGACGAACTTGAGGTCGACCTGGAGAAGGGCGAGATCAAGGATCTCACCAATGGCAACAACTTCCACGGCGACGCCGTCGCGGACCTGGAGATGGACATAATGAAGGCCGGCGGCCTCATCGAGTACCTCAAGGAAAAGGCCGTCAGCAAGTAGGAGGGGGTCGGCATGGGAAAGACATTCGCTGAAAAAGTGCTCGGCAAGGCGGCCGGCGAGCCCGTTTCGGCCGGCCAGGTCGTCATCGTTGAGCCCCACTTCTGCATGAGCCACGACAACGCCGCGCCTATCTGGGGCATTTTCCAGAAGATCGGCGTGAATAAGGTCTGGAAGCCAGACCACCTGGTGTTCATCCTGGATCACGCCATCCCGGCGCCGACGGACAAGCACGCCGAGAACCACATGAAGATCCGCCAGGTGGTCAAGGAACAGG
>JAAYIZ010000202.1 GCA_012523215.1 Thermovirga sp. | reverse complement strand
TGGGTGAAGCCCTCCGCCAGGAGCAGCACGATGCGGCTGTCGCGCTCGGGCAGGGTCTGCTCCGCCACCCAGCGGGTCCAGGGCAGTGCTTCCTCGTAGTGGGGCGAGTGCTTTTCGGGGTCGAACTCCACCTTTTTACCGGGTCGGTTCCACCACTTGGCCGCCCTGGCCCGGACCCTGGCCCGGACCCTCCACTTGAGGAACTTGGCCAGGTACTGCCTGTTCCTGCAGCGGGGCAAAAGTTCCAATATGGCCAGGTAGCCCTCCTGGACAAGGTCGTTGAACTCGGCCCCGTTATTGCCGTAGGACCGGGCGATGGATTCCACCAGGGGGCGGAACCTGAGCAACAGGTCCTCATGTTCCTGCCGCTGCATGGAGCGGCACCGCCATTTCCCATTTATGCTGCTTCACGGGCAAGATGACGCGCTCGTCATTGCCGAATATTCCCAGGTGAACGAAATTTCTCTTACCGTAGGGGATGACCTGGTCGAAACCCATTTTCTCGGCCAGTTCGCTGAATTCCCTCTGTACTTCCTCGAGCACCACGACGTCGGCGGCCTGTCCCAGAAGGTGCAGGCTGGCCTCGGCGCCGTTGACGTTCCTGTTGTGCCTGCTGCACCGGAAACCGCTGGTCAGGAGCAGGGGGCTACCCCAGGCATCGCGCAGGTTTTCGAGTTTGACCAGCAGTTCGGGGTGCAGTTTTACGCATCCGCAGCACTTGCACTGGAACTCGGTCAGCCTGAAGTGGGGGGAGACGAAGATGTTGTTGGCTTTCAATCTATACGCCTCCCCGGTTCACTATGGCGACATGCAGTTCACGTATAGCCTGGGTGAGCTCTTCGAGCCGGCTTTCCATCCTCACCAGCAGGTAGGCCGCTACGGCCACGGCGAACCCGCTCTGGATGGCGGAAGCCACGAAGTCTTCCATGATTTGTTCCCTCCTTGTTCCCCCACGGGCTTGAAGCCCGCGGGGGATATTATTTATGAACAATTAACCGTTCTAGATCAGGTCGGTGACGGTCCTGCCTATGATCTGGGCGGCCAGGATATCGGTCAGCCCCGAAGCGAAGATGTCGGCGTCGATGACGGCCTGCATGGCCGTCTCCACACCCTCGGCATCGAGGTCATCCTTGGGGTACCTGAGGGTCATCGGCCACTTCTCGCCGGCAGCGGTGCCGAAAACCATTCTGAGAGTCTTTGTCTCCATCGTTTCACCTCCTTTCCATCAGTTGCGGTGCGCGCTAAACCACGAGACTGGTGTCGATCTTGCTGGTCTCCACGATGGGGTACTCCAGGAGATCGCCGAGGGCGGAAACCGCGTCGGTAACGTCATCGGCGGCGGCGTCTTCGGAAAGATCCCTCAGGGAAAGGCTCCTGATGATGGGACGACCGTCGTCGTTGGTGCCTATCTGGAGCCTGAGGCTCAGGCGGCTGGAAGCGACGATATACTCTGCCATGGACTTCACCTCCTTTCGATGTTGAGATGGTCGAACCTGACATATATAAGAGTGCTTTCCGGATATAGTATATACAAATAGTTATCTAAAAAGGGCAACCCTTGGGGTCAGAGCTTGAAATGCAGCATTTGTATACATGAAGCCCGGGGGATGGGAAGGCCGAAAGGCATGAATGGGAAATACCGGGAATCCTGGGGCGGGAAGCCAAGGCAAAGGCCAAAGCTGGAGCCTGCACCACAGGCGAAGTGCCCCGGACCAAGTTAAAAGGCGTGTCTTTCAGCTTGATGGGGAGGGCGCGACACAGGGGAAAACCAAAAGAAGACCCAGGTATGATGGAGAAAGCGGGGTTATAAAAACCAACGGGGCAGAGGATAGGTTTCTGCTAGAATGTAGTAAAGTGATGATTTTGGGACCGGGAAGCATCGCAGGGGCGGCACGCAGGCCGAAGGGGGCGGAAAATCATGAAAGTACTGGTAACGGGAGTATCGGGCTTCATCGGGGGTCAGCTGACCAGGCACCTTCTGGATCAGGGTCATGACGTGCGGGGGGCGTCGCGGTGGCTGGACTCCCCTTTTCCCAGGGCCGAAAGGTACGACCATGTTACCGTCGAGGACCCCTCCTCCCCCAGAGCATGGAAACCGGCCGTTTCCGGGGTGGATGCCGTAGTGCACTTGATTGCGAAGACTTCCCCGCCCGAGAAGGACGATGCCGCCGAAGCGGAGGAACTCCGCAGGGTCAACGTGGGCCTTACGAAGACGCTCTTCGAGGCATCGTGGAAGGCCGGGGTGAAGCGGTTCGTCTACATGAGCTGCATGAACGCGGTGGGAGAGGAAACCGCGCCGGAAGAGGTCTTCGCCGAGGACACTCCCTGCAATCCGACCGATCCGGTGGGGATCACCAAGAGGGAGGCCGAGGAGATGATCCTCAAGTACCGGGGGAAGATGATCACGGCGGTCCTGCGCGCCCCGATGGTTTACGGACCCGGTGTTGGGGGCGACTTCCTGCGCCTGGTGGAGGAAGTGAGTAAGAGGACCCCCCTTCCCCTTTCCGGTGTGAAGAATGCCAGGAGCCTG
>JAAYIZ010000201.1 GCA_012523215.1 Thermovirga sp. | reverse complement strand
TCTATACCGCGGCCACCACGGATATGACAACGGACCTCTTCAACCGGAAGTTCTTCGACGAAAACCTGCGGAAGGAGATAGCCAGGGCCTCCAGGTACGGGTCGCCCCTGTCGTTGATCATGATCGACCTGGACAACTTCAAGGCCCTCAACGACACGAAGGGACACCTGGCCGGCGACAGCGGCCTGCAGGAAATAGCCCAGGCGATCAAGAACAATGTTCGATCCTCGGATAGGGTGACACGCTGGGGCGGCGACGAACTCATCATTTCCACCCCGGTCGACGCGGAAGAGGCGCTCATGCTCGCCAGGAAACTGCGGGTGCTGCTGCTCGGCCTGGACCACGGGGGGTTCGGTCCTGTCACGGCCAGCATAGGCGTGTCGACCTACCGGGATGGGGACGACATCGATTCCCTCACGAAAAGGGCCGACTTTGCCCTGTACGAGGTAAAACAAAGAGGGGGAAACGGTGTTTCCTCCTGAAAAAGACCCCTGCCTGCCCGTCAACAGGATAAAGGAGTAAAATAGCAGTAATACGACCGGTGCGGGGCGACAAGGCGGAGACCCTGGGCGACCGTTCGCCCAAGAGCATTGCCTTCGGTTCAAGAGACCCGGAGTGAAGGTCGTTCCATCGAAATGACCCGGTTCCAGGGTCGGAGACATCTTCGCTCCTTTTTATTTTCGCCGTAGTTTCCCGTGAACGGCGAGCCAGAGACAGGCCGGGTCGGATGAAGTCGACGTTACGCGGTGCCTGGTGCAGGCGGGAATGAAAATCCAGTCGCCGGGGCGGAGGTTCACCCTGGAGAAATCGTCGTATTCCAGGGTCGCCTCGCCCCGCAAAAGCGCCACCCACTCGTCGGCGTCCTGTTGCAACCAGGCGTCCGGCGGCGTCACCTGCCCCGACGATAGGATCCTCTCTATCCTCACCATGGGTCCCGCCAGGAGGTCCTCAAAGACCTCTTCCTTGGGAAGAGTTTCCGGCAGGGAAAAAAGATTCCCAAAAAGCTTCATGGCGCAGGACACCTCCTGAGATCGGCCGAATCGGCCGTTTTTTCCAGCAAGTCCGCCCATTCCCTGTCTAAGCCGGGCCAAGGGAGGGTTCGCTTCGTTTGTAGGCACTGCTGGTATATCATGGCCTAAAGGAATGGTAAAGGTTCCAGGTGGGAGGTAAGGAATCATGTGCAGGATGCTCATTGCGAACAGGTCGGGCATATCCAGGCTCGTCGAGAGGCTTTCTGAATTCCCCCACTGCAACACCTTGGCCGCTTTCCTCAAGGGGCTCGACCTCCGTCACGGCGGCCATGGGAGCGGCGTGGTGCTTTACGGCGATGGATCGGTACTTCATTATGAACGGGGCGCTGACATGCAGCCCGGGCGCGCCGCGGCTGTCCTGGAGGGGCGCGACTACGAGTGGGCCGTCTTCCATACGAGGGAAGCCAGCGTCGGATCAGTCCGCGATGAAAATTGCCACCCCTTCGTAATCGAGGGGCGGCATCACCTGGTCTTGGCCGCGAACGGCAGCGAAAGCCAGGTGGCCGCCCTGGGACGCGTCACGGGCGACATAACCGACAGCGAATTCATCGCGAGGATGATCGTGGATATGGACCTCCCCTTCCCGCAGGCCCTGTCCTGCTTCAGTTCGAACTTCGTCGGCCTCTACGACGGCCGACCCTTCGCGAAAAAGGGCGACCGGCAACTCCTCAAGTTCCAGTCGGAGCGGGATATAGTCTTCGCGAGCGACCTTCCCTTCGGATTGACGGACATAACCAGGCCCGAACACAACTACTGCTGGTTCGACTGGGAAGAGTCGACGCTGGCTTGACGAGCCGGAAAGGAGACGCCATGGGTAAGATCACCGTCTACGGAGCCGGAAGCTGGGGGACCGCCACCGCCGACCTCCTGGCCCGTGGGGGACATCAGACCACTCTCTGGTGCAGGAGACCCGAGCAGGCGCGGGCCATAGACGCCACGGGGAGGAACCCGGACTACCTCAGGGACACCGATCTGAGCCCCGCCCTTTCGGTGACCTCGGACCTCGAGGAGGCCGCCCTTTCATCCCAACTGCATGTCACCGCCGTGCCCACCCAGTCGGTCAGGGGGTTCCTTGCGGGGGCGGCGAAGTACTGGCCCCGGGACCTGAGGATATGCAACCTGGCAAAGGGGATCGAGATATCGTCGGGTGAAAGGATAAGCCACATCGTCGCCGAGCTCCTCCCCGAATCCAGGTATTCCGTCCTGTCGGGCCCAAGCCATGCCGAAGAGGTCGCCGCCGGCAAGCCCACGGCCGTCGTCGTCGCCTCTTCCATCACCGGCGAGCCGAAACTCTGGCAGGAAATTTTCTCCGGAAGGCTTTTCCGGGTCTACACCAGCGACGACGTCGCCGGCGTCGAGATCGGCGGAGCCGTGAAGAACGTCATAGCCATCGCCGCCGGGATCGCCGCCTCCAGGGAGATGGGGCACAACGCCCTGGCCGCCCTGGCGTGCAGGGGGCTGGCGGAGGTGATGAGACTCGGCGCCAACCTGGGAGCCCATCCCCTTACGCTGGCGGGGCTCGCCGGGGTCGGCGACCTGATGGTTACCTGCTTCAGCAACCTCTCAAGAAACTACAAACTGGGCCTGGCCATCGGCGATGGGATGACCCTGCAGCAGGCCATGGAGGCCCTCGGCCAGGTGGCCGAGGGCGCTTTCACCGTGGATGCCCTGGTGAGGCACGCCAGGAGGATCGGCATTGAATTGCCCCTCGCTGAAGCGGTGCATCGCATCCTCTACGAGGGAGCCTCGCCGGAGTGCGTGGTGGAATCCCTCTTCGGACGGGAACTCAAGCCCGAACTGCCACTCGAGATGTACTGGGGAAGGGGACAAACAGGGGTGCTTAAGGCTCGGCGATCCTGAAATCCTCGCCGAGCCACAGGGACATGGCCCAGGCGATCAGGACCACCAGCGGGATAGAGATGGCAAAACGGATGAGGGTAAAACCAATCCCCAGAAAAGAAGCCTCGAAGATCGTCATGGGGATTCTGCTGATCATGGATGCGTTGAGAAAGGTCAGGATCACCTTCATGGAAGCCCCCTTTTTCTGTAAAACCAGGCAGAGGGGCAGGGCGACAAAGAGACCGCCTACAATTGTCCCCGCCAGCACGACAGCCCAGAAGTAACCCTGCGCTCCCGATTCGCTCCCCATGTGTTTTTCCACGGTCTCCCGCCGGACCCAGGCGTGGAACAGTCCTACCAGCAGGAAGGTCGGCGGCAAAAGACCGGCCATCGTCCGCGCGAAGTCCAGGAAGTTGGCACCACACCTCATCCCCGGCTCGAAACGAAGGAAGGCCGAAAGCATGACGAAAGCGGCGAAACCTAAAAGCGACACGACCCAAAAAGGCAAGGCGGATCTTTTGCCCTTCATAGCAACTCTCCAAAGAAGAAGCCGATTGCAACGGAAACGACCAGGGCCATCGCCAGCCCGGCAAGATTTCTGGCCAGGGCCACCTTGAAACCAAGATATTCCCTCTCAAGGGGAAGCGTTACGACACCGACCATCATGAGGGTGGTAGTGAAAGCGGCGATCACCGTGTAGGGAACGCCTTTTTCGAGGAGAATACCCGACAGGGGGAAAGCCACGGAACCGGGAATGGCTGCTATGGAACCGGCCACGGCCCCGATGATACTCCCCGCGAGGAGACCTCTCCCCACGAGGAGTTCAAGAAGGACCTCTTCGCTTATCAAACCAAGACTGAGGGACGTGAACACCAGGACAACAACGAACATGGGCAGAACATCCCTGAAGAAGGACCAAGCCAGGCGGACGGCTTCAAGGGTCCTCTCCCTGCTGATAAACCACGAAATCAAAAAAAGTACCGCCATGAGCACCCAAGCGATTACCATTCCCAACCCTATCATTCCTTCCGCCCCGGGCTTTGACCGACCCGCGGTCGCAATATTCCATCCTGTCCGGCCCTTCAGTATACCGGAAAATAAACGCTTCCAGGCCATATTGACACCACTGTGAAGTGATACAATACAGGAAAGGTGGTGAGACCCCTGCAGGAAGCGATCCTGGCGGCTCTTTGCGCCGCATCGAAGCTCGTCGCCCGGGGACACGAGACCGCCGTCGTCGGGGGCGCGGTCCGCGACCTCTTCCTCGGCCGGGAATCGATGGAGGCGGATTTGGCGACTTCGGCCTCCACGGAGGAGATCCTGGAACTGTGGCCCGGAGCACCGGTCGTGGGATGCCCTCCCGCCGCCACGGTTATCATAGACTCCGGGGGGTACCGAGTGGATATTTCCAGTTTCCAGGGTGACACCCTGGCAGAAGACCTCGGGCGGAGAGATCTTACCATCAACGCCATGGCGGTATCCATCGAGGGCACGATTGTGGACCCCTGGGAGGGAAGGGCTGACCTGGCAAGGAGGCTGCTGAGGTTCACCGGTGCCCCCCTGGATAGGCTCACCTCGGATCCCCTGAGGGCTGTAAGGCTCGCCCGGTTCGCTTCCGAACTGCCAGGCTTCAGCGTCGACCCCGTCTCTCGGGAGGCCTGCCGCGGCTTCGCTTCCCGGGTCTCCTCAATGCCGCTTCCCCGGATCGGAAGGGAGATTTTTAAAGCCCTGGCGGGGGACCTGCCCGCTTTCCTGGATACCCTTGAAGGGCAGGGCCTCCTTGCATCAGTCCTGCCCTTTTGGGGGGAGGTCACGGCCGATCGGAGGGCGACCACCTTGGACAGGATCCGCAGGGCGTGCTCTCTCACCGACGATAGGGCTGTCAGGGCGGCCTGCCTGCTCGCCGAAGACGGCAAAGGCGTCGCGGCGACGATCTCGGCCTGGAGCTGGCCGAAGGGGATGGCCGGGGAGACAAAGAACCTCGTGAGATACCGTACCATCGCCCTCCACGGCGCCGACGCCAGCTCCTGGGCCGGCCTCTATCGATCCCGGGGTGCGCGTTGGCTTGGGAGACTCTTCTTATTCGGGTATATTGAAAGCCTCGAGCAAGGCCCATCGGCCGCCGAAGCCTGGGCTGAAAGCCAGAGGTCGTCGGCGGCGTTCATACTGCGTCTTCAGTCCTTTGGCCGAAGGATCACCGGTGAGGAAGTGATGGCGCTCACGGGACTGAAAAGCGGGCCGGAGGTGGGCGAGATCCTAGCCGATCTCGACGGGGCGATAGCCCTGGGGGAAGTGAAGGACAGGCACCAAGCCCTGCGCCGTGTCTTCAATCGAGGAAAGAGAGTATGAACGGTGCCTTCCCGCCTTTCCTTATCCGGGTTGACATAGTATCCTTATGGCCTAAAAACATTAATTTAAGCGGGGGATCCTGATGGAACAGTCAGAGATGGGCAAGGCGACGGTAGTTTTTAACAAACAGCATCGGAGGCGGAGGATCGCAACCTGCTTCGTGCTTTCCGGTTGGTACGCCACGATGTTCGTCACCGACATACTCTTCGGGTATCACCCCGTTGACCGGGTCGACCTGGCCCTGGCCCTCGTCCTTTTTGCCTGCTCCTTCGCGGCTGCGCCCGT
>JAAYIZ010000200.1 GCA_012523215.1 Thermovirga sp. | reverse complement strand
GCCGAGTTCACCCGGTCCTACCTTGCGAGCGAAGGGTTCATCGAGGTCGAGACGCCCATGCTGACCAAGTCCACCCCGGAGGGCGCCAGGGATTACCTGGTCCCGGCGAGGGTAACGCCCGGACGATTCTTCGCCCTTCCCCAATCACCCCAGATATTCAAGCAGATACTCATGGTGGGTGGTCTCGACCGCTACTACCAGATCGTTAAGTGCTTCAGGGATGAGGACCTCCGAGCGGATCGGCAGCCCGAGTTCACCCAGATCGACATCGAGATGAGTTTCATAAACGAGGGAGACATAATGGCCCTCATGGAAGGGTTGATGAAGGGGCTTTTTCTGAGCGTACTGGGTGAAACCCTGGAAGTCCCCCTACCGGTGCTCTCCTGGCATGAGGCAATCGACCGTTTCGGCAGCGACAGGCCCGACCTGAGGATCGAGGAGGAGTTGCTCGACCTGGACGGATGTTTCGTCAACTGCGCCTTCGAGGGTTTCCAAAAATCTCTAAAAGAGGGCGGTGTGGTAAGGGGGCTTCGCGTACCCGGCGGTGCTTCGCTGTCTCGAAAGGAGATGTCCAAAATCGAGGACCGGGCCAAGGAGCTGGGGGCCACGGGCCTGTCCTCCTTCGTGCTCCGGGAAGGAAACCTTAAGGGACCCTTGGTCAAGTTCCTCTCCGAGGAGGCCCAGGCACTCCTGGTTGACAGGGTGGCCCTCACGGAAAGGGATGCACTGTTAGTCGCGGCGGGTCCCTGGAAGAAGACCTGCGAGATGCTTGGCCATCTCAGGCTCGAATTAGGATCCGGTTTCTTCCCCAGGAAGGAAGAGGCCTGGAAATTTCTCTGGGTCACCGGTTTTCCCCTCCTGGAGTGGGACGAGGAGGACCTGAGGTGGACGGCGGTCCACCATCCTTTCACCTCCCCCAACCTGGAAGACCTGGAAAACCTTGAATCAGACCCCGGCAGGATCAGGTCCAGGGCTTACGACCTGGTCCTGAACGGCACTGAAATCGGGGGAGGTTCCATCAGGATCCATGACCCCTCGGTCCAGCGAAGGGTTTTCGAGGTAATGGGCTTCACGCCGGAACGGGCCAGGGAGAGGTTCGGATTCCTTATGGACGCCCTCGCCTCGGGAACGCCGCCCCACGGCGGGATCGCCATCGGCTTTGACAGGCTGGTCATGTTCCTGGCGGGCGCGCATTCCATAAGGGATGTCATAGCCTTTCCGAAGACCCAGAAGGCGCAGTGCCTGATGTCGGGCGCTCCCAACAGCGTCGATCCCGGACAATTGGCCGAATTGCGCATCTCGCTGATGCCAAACGGGAAGGACGGGGCATGCACCTCCAGGGACGGGGAGTGAGGATCGGGGAAGAGGAAAAGCCCTGGCGCTTCTCCCTTGATTTGGGGAGCACCCGATTGAATGGCGAACTGCGGGTGGATGGCTGGAGCGAATCGAAAGAGATGAACGCCTGGGTCGAAAAGCACGCGGGTGAAGAGGTTGAGTTGGAACTGGAAGGAATGGGCAGGGCCATCCTGATCCCCGAGGGCATCGCGATCCATGAATCGGGCCACCACAGCGAGAGCAGAGTAAAGGTGGGGGGGCTCCTTCACCCTTCCTGAGGGAACCGGTTTGGAACTCACCCGGCGTTAAAGTTATAATAGGAAAAAATATGGAAGGGAGGCGGGATAATGGCCAGGTTGACCTTTCTTGGGCATGCGGCCTTCCACGTCGAAGGCGGCGGCCTTGACGGCCTGATTGACCCTTTCCTCACCGGGAACAGCATGGCCCCCTTTTCCCAGGAAGATTTCAATGACGTCAACTATATTTTCGTGACCCATGGTCATGGGGACCATCTCGGAGATACTCCGGAAATCGCGAAAAGGACCGGGGCCATGGTGGTCGCCACGGTGGAGATGTGCCATGTCCTGGAAGGTATCAAGTGCCATCCCCTGCAGATAGGCGGAGCTTTCACTTTCCCCTTCGGAAGGGTCAAGATGACGCCGGCCTGGCACGGTTCGAGCGTGCAGGGTTCCAGCGACAAGGAGATGATCTACGGGGGCGTGGCGGGGGGTTTCCTGATCGAAATCGACGGGCGCAAGATCTACCACGCCGGCGACACGGGTCTCACCGTGGAGATGGGACTTCTGGCCGAGGATGGCGTTGACGTGGCCCTGCTCCCCATCGGCGGTAATTACACCATGGATATCGACGACGCCGTCAGGGCCGTAAAGATGATAAAGCCCCGGGTGGCAGTTCCGATGCATTACGATACCTTTCCACTGATAAAGGCCTCTCCCGGGGAATTCGCCGCGAAGGCTTCGGAGTTCGCGGAGATAAAGGTCCTGAAGCCTGGAGAAAGTCTGGAAGTCTGACCGACGCCGCTTCTATCAGGAATACTTCAGCCCGAAAACGGGGTGGAAGATCCTTTCATCGTGAAGGAATCGTGACTGCTCCTCCAGTGCCTCCCTCGCGGAGTCGCCCAGGTTGACCGCCAGGACCGAGGTCAGGATGTGCACCAGGAAGAGCGGTCCGACGACGCTGCTTCCGAACATCGGACTGGCTGCACTCACGAAGAAGGAAAGGTCGGAGAACCGGCAGATTGGAGCCGCGGCGTTGTCGGTGATGGTGATGATCCCGGCCCCGTTCATTTTGGCCTTCTCCACGGCTTGGGTGACCTCGATGACGAAGCTCGGGAGTTCGCAAACGACGACCACGTCCTTCCGCCCGATGCCCCTGGCTTGTTCATGGAGGGTCATGGAAGACCTCGTCATCAGGATGGCCTTCATCCCCATGATCCTGAGCCTGATGAACAGCGACTGGGCTACCAGGGTCGAGATTCCCCATCCCGCGCAGTAGATCGAATCGGCCTCTTGGAGCTTTGAGCAGAAGGCGGAGACGTTTTCGGGCCTGATCTGTGACCAGGTGTCGTCCAGGTTTGCGTGCTCCAACCGATGGATCGTCTCGGGGAGGTCCTGCCGGTGGTTCGTTACCCGGGCCAGCATCGCCGCCGGATTTATCTGTCCGAGCACGGCTTCCTGGAGGGCTTTCTTGAGCCCGGAATAGCCGTCGAAGCCAAGCAGCCTCGAGACCCTCACCATCTGGGCCTTGGATACCCCGAGGTCATCAGCCACATCGCCTATGGAGCGAAAGGCCGCTTCCCTCATGTGCATCATCAGGTATTCGACGACGCGCCTTGCTTTTTTGGGCATGCCCTCTATTTTCTCCCTGACAAGAGCCTGCAGCTGTTCAGCTTCCAATTCGTAACCCCTCCGCAATACGTAAAATAAATTTTTAATTAATATTTTTTTATTGGAGTATAGGCTCTACCCTGGGGAAAAGCAATTCGGAACGATCTTTTTGAATTCTCTTTCCGGGCCCTGGTCAACCTCCGCCATAGCCGGATTTTATTTCGTTTTTGATCTTGTCCATGACCTTGAATATGAAATAGGTCGACAGCAGGAAGGAAACAAAAGCCGAAACGGGTTGACACCACCAAACCCCCGACAGGCCAAAGAACCTCGAAAGGACAGCTGCAGCCGGTATGCGGACCACCAAGGTCCGCAGGATCTGGGCAATCATCCCGTAAACGGGGCGGCCGCTTCCCTGGAAGATGCCCCAGAAGGAAATATCAACGGCCGCGAAAAGGTAGGCCGTTGCCGAGGCCCTTATGGAAGCCATGGCCATACTCATGACCAGTTCCGAAGGCCGGAAGAGGGCCAGGACGAGGTCGGGCCACAGGTATACCAGGGTTCCGATCACGCTGATCATGGCGATCGAGGATAAAAGGACCACTTTCAGGGCTCCATGGACCCTGGAGTAGTCGCCCTTGCCGATGTTGAAACCTATGAAGGGAATCAGGGCGCTGTTGAAACCAAACACGGGAAGAAAGACGAACATTTCCACCCTGTTCCCGAGCATGAAGGCGCCGATCGCGGCGGGGCCATAACCGGAGAGAATCCTGTTGAGCATGGCGCCCCCTACGGCCATGCTCCCCTGGGATACCGCTACAGGGAGGCCGATCTCGCCTATGCCCACCCACCGGCGCGGATAATCGGATCTCCAGGTCAGGCCGGGGATGAAGGCGCTTCGTTTCCTAAGCCTCGACCAGAGGTAAAGGCACGACGCCAGCCGGCCTATGAAGGTCGCTACCGACGCCCCTGCAATTCCCCATCCGAAGGTGAATATCATGAGAGGGTCAAGGACCACGTTTATGGCGTTTCCTAGGATCATGCTATTCATGGGCGTCACCGTATCCCCCTGGCTCCTGAAGGTGGATTCGGCGATAAGCGAGAAGGCCATCAAGGGGGTGCCGAGCACCATCCATAGAGCGTAGCGGTAACTCTCGGAGAGAACATCGCCGGAACCGCCGAGGAGGGAGAAGAAGACATTCGACGATGGGCGGAAAAGCAGGGGAAGGGCCGGCGTGGTGAGGATCAGGACAAGGATAAGCGCCGAGTC
>JAAYIZ010000199.1 GCA_012523215.1 Thermovirga sp. | reverse complement strand
TTTCTGACGCTGGAGCAAGCCCGTTTGTCCCCCTATTGTTTGTGGCCTGCCTCTTTGCCGGTGCCGCTTTAGCGGCTGGCATCGCCTTTTTGCTCGGGAGCATAATCTTACGACTTACAGGAGATTACCTCTGCATTGCGACCCTGGGTTTCAACCAGATTGTTGTGGTGACGCTGAATAATCTGGAAATAGTAGGTGGGCCTCGGGGTTTTTACGGGATCCCCAAATTGAGTTCCCTTTTAATCCTTTTGATCTTGACCTGGTTTTCGGTCGTTGTTATCCATCGTTATGCCGCTTCCGTCAGGGGAAGAAATTGCGAGGCGATCCTTGAAGACGAACTGGCGGCGGAATCGCTGGGCGTTGACAGCTTCCAGGTCAAGCTGCACTCTTTTGTGACCGGTTCTTTCTTCGCGGCTCTCGCGGGCGGAATGTTGATCCACCTTGTCCAGTTGGCACACCCTACGCAATTCACCTTTATTAAATCTATTGAGATACTGCTGATGGTTGTCGTGGGTGGAATGGGAAATATTGCAGGTTCAGTAATAGCCGCTGTAATTCTTACCGTGCTGCCTGAAGCCCTGAGGTTTTCACAGGATCTAAGGCTTGTGCTTTATCCCCTGATCCTGATCATCATAATCAGCAGAAACCCTGTTCATTATTTCAAAACGAAGTTTTCCCTGCGAACTGCGAAAGGAGAAAAGTGATATGGGACTCCTTGAAGTGACTCAACTGGGGATACAGTTTGGGGGTCTCAAGGCCGTCGATGATTTTTCTCTTTCACTGGACTTGGGTGAGATTGTAGCCATCATCGGCCCCAATGGAGCTGGAAAAACTACTGTTTTCAACATAATGACAGGTATTTACGCCCCCTCCACGGGCAGTATCTTCTTTGACAATGTAAATATCGTTGGGGAAAAAGCACATCAGATAGCAAACCTGGGCCTGGTAAGGACCTTTCAAAACATCAGACTTTTCAAGGATCTCACCGTTCAGAAAAATGTAGAGATCGCTTTGCACAGGCTTGCTGGTTATTCCCTTTCAGACTCGGTAATGAAGAATCGCCGGTATAAAGAAGATGAGAGGATGATTCGTGAGAAAGCCCTTGAAATTCTGACCATTTTTCAATTGGAAAACAAGGCTTCCGAAAAAGCAAGGAATTTGCCCTATGGGCAGCAGAGAAAACTGGAAATTGCGCGTGCCCTGGCACTTTCTCCTAGGATACTTCTTCTCGATGAACCCGCCGCCGGGATGAACCAGAAGGAGATCAATTCCCTGGTCCAGTTGATCCGCTTTGTCAGGGATCAATACTCGCTGAGCATTTTACTCATCGAGCACCAGATGGGCCTTGTAATGTCCCTGAGCGAAAGGATACTGGTCATGAATTATGGTCGAGTCATATCGCAGGGTTCACCGGTAGAGATCAGAAATGATCCTAAAGTAATTGAAGCTTACCTGGGAAGGCGAAGATAGAGATGCTGCTCGATGTGAAAGAACTCAATGTTCATTACGGAGTAATTCATGCCCTTCAGGGAGTATCGATGGAAGTGGAGGAGGGCGAGATTGTGGCTCTTCTCGGGGCAAACGGCGCGGGGAAGACTACGACCCTTTCTTCGATCTCGAACCTGGTGCCGAAAACCTCCGGCCGGGTATTCTTCCAGGGAATGGATATTACAAATCAAGCAGCTCACACCATTGTCGAAATGGGTTTGGGTCATGTTCCCGAGGGACGCCATGTCTTTTCGGGTTTGACCGTCAAGGAGAACCTGATTATGGGAGGGTACACCAGGAAGCGCTCGGACATCGAAAGGGGGATTGAAAGGTCTTTTACCCTTTTCCCCAGGCTTAGAGAGCGGAGCGAACAAATCGCAGGGACTCTTTCCGGGGGAGAGCAGCAAATGCTTGTTATGGCAAGGGGGCTGATGAGCCACCCCAGGATGCTTTTGCTGGACGAACCTTCGATGGGACTTGCCCCCCTCATTGTTGAAGAGGTTTTCAAAAACATTCAGCTGATTAATGATCAAGGTACTTCCATTCTTCTCGTTGAACAAAATGCCGAAATGGCCCTGTCGATAGCGCATCGGGCGTATGTTTTGGAAACGGGGAAGATAGTGGCGTCAGGTTTGGCAAGGGACCTCTCCGAGAGCCAGGAAATACAGGCTGTATATCTTGGAGGATAAAATTGAAATAAGGGGCATGTCAAGGAATTAACGCCCAAGCCGGCCATAAAAGAGTTTCAACACGATCCTGATCGGCCTTGCCGTCCCTGTCCATGACACCGTGGATAAAGAAAGGCTCCTCGCGGAAAGAAGCCAGGCCGTCCTTCCTGTCGAGGTCTTCGGCCCGGTGTTTTCCCGATTCTATTGCCGTTATCATTCACCTTCGTTTTCTTTGCGAAATCTGACTTTGTGCAAGGTTTCTCAACTTTGTCCTGCGTGATACCTTCTCTCACTCCAAAGATCAAGAATATGCTATCATGTTACCCGGAAATGATTTACGAAATTATTTCAGGTTGAGAATCTACCATCGGGAGGTGTGTTTCTTGGAGGAGAAAGAGATCGGCTGTGCCCGTCCGACAGGAGCCCTTGTCGGAGAGCCGGAACCGGCTCTGGAAGAGAAAGCGGAACCAGTTAAAAAGGAGGTCCCGGGAATGACGATCATGGTAGGAAGAAAGGCGCCGGATTTCGAGGCCCCCGTCTATCACAAGGGTAAGTTTGGCAGCGTGAAGCTGTCCGATTCGCTTGGAAAGTGGGTTGTGCTCTGCTTCTATCCTGGTGATTTCACCTTCGTCTGAGCAACGGAAGTGTCGGCGGTCGCCGACAAATACCCCGTGTTCCAGGAACTCGGAGTGGATGTCTACTCCGTCAGCGTGGACAGCCAGTTCGTCCACAAGGTCTGGAACGATAACGAACTCTCGAAGATGGTAGAAGGCGGAGTACCCTTCCCGATGATCTCCGACGCGGGAGGCAACCTTGGAAAGATTTATGGCGTCTATGACGACCAGGCGGGAGTCGATGTCAGGGGCCGTTTTATCATCGATCCCGATGGCGTGATCCAAGGCATGGAGGTCCTGACACCGCCCGTGGGAAGGAACGTGGAGGAGACCATTCGCCAGATCAAGGCCTTCCAACTCGTCCGAGCCACCAAGGGCAAGGAGGTCACACCTTCGGGGTGGCAGCCCGGGAAGACCACCCTCAAACCCGGTCCGGACCTGGTCGCCAATGTATGGAAGTTCTGGAAGCCCAGGGACAACAAGTAGAGCTCGCAGAGAATTGGTCGCCCCCTTTTGGGGGCGATTTTTTTGTTCTCCTGCTCCGATCCCCGACAACGGGGAAGCGTGATAGACCGGCGAGAGAGATGACATGAAAGGAACTTGGGTCTATGCTTAAAAAAGCCGGGATTCAGGACTTACAAAAGGGAAATAAAAACGATCGGGGTGTCGACATGAAGATCACCGTGCTTATTGAGAACTTTGCCGGGTCATGGAAAATGCTCGCCGAACACGGACTCGCCCTTCTGGCCAGCGACGGACTAACCTCGGTCCTCATGGATACGGGGCAGGGTGGGGACGCTCTTTTTGCCAACATGCAAACCCTGGGGGTCTCTCCCGGCGATATCGATCACGTCGTTCTGAGCCACGGGCATTTCGACCATACCGGGGGGCTCCAGAAATTGCTGCTTCGTTCACGGAATGTCCCGGTCTGGGCCCATCCCGAGATAGAGAGCGCTCATAACCGCATGGAAGATGGTTTCGCCAGGTTCACCGGGTGCTATATCAATAGGAGTGGCGTGGATTTAAGACCCGTCCAGGGCCTGACGCCTGTCACCGACAGCCTCTGGGCTGTCGAGGTCCCCCTGGAGCACCGTGATCCAAGGTTTGTTAATCCGCCCTCCAGGTTGGTCGTCCCTGACGGCGATGGGTGGAAGCCGGATCCCTTCCCCGACGATATATCGATGGCCGTGAAGGGCGAAGGGGGCTTGAGCGTCATCCTCGGCTGTGCCCATGCCGGCGTGGTCAACATTCTTGAAGAAGTATCCAGCCATTTCGAGACGAGGGATTTTCACATGGTCCTGGGGGGCATGCACCTGGGGGACCAGGCCGATGAATTCATAGACCGCATCACCTCGGAACTGGTGACCAGGTTCAACGTGGAAAAATGGCGGCCCTGCCACTGCACGGGTCTCAAGGCCCTTTGCGCCCTCTCCGCGAAGGCACGGGACGTCGCCTGGGCGGCAGCCGGCACGATCCTCGACGCCTGATCTTCAGATGAGGGAATAACGCTTGAGAGGCCTTCCTGTCTTCTGGTATTCAACCTCCTCCAGGATGCGTCCCTGCTCCTACCGTTGGTGCACGCCGTTGAGATTAGACCCATCTTTTTCGAAGCCCTCATGGTCACGAACCTCGCCACAGGTCTTGTTACGCTCTCTGTAGCTTTGACCCTTTACGCCGCCGCCCACGGCGATAGCGCCGGCGGCGATAACCTTTCACTGCTGGACGGCGCACAGGGGGGTGTGAGGGGTATCATAGGCAAGGGAGGCCGGGCGGAAGGCATAGAGCGGATCGACGGAGTATACTTTCTGAAACAGAGGGTACCGGAGGTTTTCTGGATCTTGAAGACCAGAAAATTCGGTCCCCTAGTGGTGGGAATGAACAGCTACGGCAAGAGCGTCGACACCCGCAACAAGGAACTGTACGATTAGGTACCGGGCTGGCCCCGCCGCGGAAAGCGATTAAAAGTAAAATGATCTGGACGACCGAGCGGGCCCTCGCCGCGGGTCCGGGCAGGGAGGATGGCATGGAGTACAGGATAGAAAAGGACAGCATGGGGGAAGTCCGCGTCCCCGCCGACAAACTCTACGGCGCGCAGAGCCAGCGGAGCATTGACAACTTCAAGATCGGCCTCGAGAAAATGCCGGTGGAAATCGTAAGAGCCTTCGCGATCCTCAAAAAGGCCTCCGCCATGGCCAACAACAAACTGGGTGTCCTTGACGACACGAGGGCGGAGGCCATATCCGCAGCGTGCGACGAGATCCTCGAGGGCAAGCACGAGGGCAACTTTGGCCTCGCGGTATGGCAGACGGGCAGCGGCACCCAGAGCAACATGAACCTTAACGAGGTCATAGCCAACAGGGCCAACCAGATACTCGGCGAAGAGGAGGCCAAGGTTCACCCCAACAATCATGTGAACAAATCCCAGAGCTCGAATGACACCTTCCCGACGGCGATGCACATAGCGGCTGTTCTCCAGGTCGAGGACCTGTTGCTCCCATCGCTGAAGAGATTCAAAAAGACCCTCGAGGCCAAGTCCAGGCGGTACAAGGACCTCGTGAAGACGGGCCGCACCCACCTGCAGGACGCCACGCCCCTCACACTGGGCCAGGAGATCAGCGGCTGGGTGAGGATGCTCGAGCGCTCCGAGGAGATGCTCCTCTCGAGCATCGAGTACCTCAAGGATCTCGGCCTGGGCGGCACGGCGGTGGGCACCGGTCTTAACGCCGCCGAAGGCTACGACGTGGAGGTGGCGGCCCAGATAAGCGCCCTGACGGGAAAGAAATTCAAAACGGCGGTCAACAAGTTCCACTCCCTGACGAGCAAGGACGAGGTAGTCTTCGTCCACGGCGCCATGAAGGCCCTGGCCGCCGACCTTCTCAAGATAGTCAACGACATACGCTGGCTGGCCTCGGGCCCCCGTTGCGGCCTGGGGGAGCTCATCATCCCCGCCAACGAGCCGGGCAGCTCCATCATGCCTGGCAAGGTGAACCCGACCCAGTGCGAGGCCGTCTCCATGGTGGTGGCCCAGGTGCTCGGCAACGACGTCACCGTGGGATTTGCCGCGAGCCAGGGCAACTTCGAGCTCAACGTCTACATGCCCGTCATGATATACAACTTCCTCCAGTCGGGAAGGCTCCTCGCCGACGCCATGAAGTCCTTCAACGACCACTGTGCCGCCGGGCTCGAGGCCGACGAGGAGAAGGTCACCCACTTTGTTCAGAATTCCCTCATGAACGTCACGGCACTCAACCCCTATATCGGCTACGATAAGTCCGCTGAGATAGCCAAGAAGGCCCATAACGACGGTTCCACCCTCAAGGAAGCCGCCCTGGCCCTGGGTTACCTCAGCGCCGAAGAGTTTGACCGCTACATGGATCTGAAAGCCATGTGCGCTCCTAAGACGGTCAAGGTGAAGAAATAGGTCCTGGCTCTGTAAACCCCGAAGGATAATCGATAAACCGGCCTGCCGGGAAAGCCTGGCAGGCCTGCATCACCGCAACGGTAACAGCATTTGCTAAGGAGGCGGATTTTTATGCCCAGTAAGGAAGAGTTATTGGCAAAGGCTCAGAAGCCGGCGGAAGACGCGATGAAGCTTCACCCCTTTTACAAGGGTAAGATGCAGACGGCGCCCAAGTGCTGCATCAGGGACATAGGCGATTTCGCGATCTGGTACACGCCCGGCGTGGCTGCACCCTGCAAGGCTATAAAGGAGGATGTGAACCTCTCCTACGAGTACACCAACCGCGGCAACATGGTCGCCGTCGTCAGCGACGGCACGAGGGTCCTCGGCCTGGGTGACATCGGGCCCGAGGCGGGTATGCCGGTCATGGAGGGCAAGTCGCTTCTTTTCAAGTATTTGGGCGGGGTGGACGCCGTGGCGATCTGCCTCGACACGAAGGACCCGGACAAGATCATCGAGGCGGTAAGATTCCTGGCCCCCAGTTTTGGCGGCATCAACCTCGAGGACATATCGCAGCCCAAGTGTTTTTACATACTCGACGAACTGAGGAAGGACTGCAAAATCCCGGTCTGGCACGATGACCAGCAGGGAACCGCGGCGGTGAACCTGGCCGGCCTTTACAGCGGTTTGAAGTTGACGGACAAGAAGATCGACGAGGTCAAGGTGCGTTTCTTCGGCGCCGGCGCGGCCAGCATAGCCACAGCGAGGGTCCTCTTGAGCGCCGGTGTAAGACCTGAGAACGTGATCATGGCCGACAGCCGCGGCACCCTTCACAAGGGGCGCACGGAACTAAAGGATATCCCCTACGACGTGAAATGGCACTTTGCCCAGGCCACTAACCCCGAGGACATCCAGGGAGGTCCTGAGGTTCTTTTCAAGGACGCCGACGTGGTTTACTGCTACACCAAGCCGGGACCGGACGTGGTGAAGAAGGAATGGGTGGCGACGATGGCGAAGGACGCCATGCTTTTTGCCTGCGCCAACCCGATCCCCGAGATCTGGCCCTGGGAGGCGAAGGAAGCGGGAGCGAGGATCGTAGCCACAGGCCGTTCCGACTTTCCGAACCAGATAAACAACTCCCTTGGTTTCCCCGGCATCTTCAGGGGCACCCTGGATGTGCGGGCCACGACCATAACGGACGAGATGTGCATCGCCGCGGCGAAGGCCTTGTCCGACTGCGCTGAAAGAGAAGGCTTGTCCGAGGACTACCTGATCCCGACGATGGACCAGCCGTGGGTATACCCCGAGGTGGCGGCGGCGGTGGGGGTGAAAGCCATCGAGCAGGGTATCGCCCGCAAGGTCATGACCAGGGAAGAACTATTGGAAGTAGCCAGGGATCAGATCGAAAAAGCTAGAGATCTGACCCGATGCATGATGGACAATAAATTTATCGAGATGCCCTGATAGGGCCCCCATTGAGGGCCCGGTCTCCATAATTTGAGTGTATTCTTACCCCGGGGTGGGTACTGGGGCAAGAATATTTCAGATGTCGGGCTCCTGAAGGGGTCGCTCCCTGAGGGGCCTGCCGAGGTCCGAGCGGATGTAGGGACAGTAAAGGGCCGCCACGGGATTGTGTCCCAATTTTCGGTCCTTCACGACCAGGGTTGTAACAGGGGCCTTCGAATGCTTATAAAAAAGCGAGTCATGTCCTACGCAAAGACCTAGGACAATATTGAACTCCGTGCCCTCTTCCTCGAGTATCCTAGCCTGTTCTATGGGGTTACAAGTATAGTCGCCGACCCAGAGTCTTTCCGTCAACTCGAAGGCTGCTTTTTCAATACTCCCGATCTTGCAGCAGGTTGAAAAAACTTCGAATTCATTAGAAAGTAATTCTCCTAGAATTGCGGCTTCTGTTTTGAAGCCTACGCAGAAAGCGATCCCGAGCCTGCTGAACCCCATCCTTCTCGCGAACTCCATCGTCTCATCGACCCGGCAGATCTCCTTGTAGAAAAGAGCCTCCACATCGGCTGCGACTTGAAAGAGCTTCCTGTCGAGAGGGTCATCGTACAGGGGAATACTGTCGGTCTTTTTGCAAGGGTTACCTTTGCTGCAAGGTTTGTCTTTGCAGAGATGGCACTTCATGGGAATCCCTCCGGTAGTTCGAGTTCAATCGCAAAGGGGTCGAAGCCAGGAAGCGGCACAGCCGGCTACCGGCCCAATCCTATCCTATACTACCATTTCGCTTTTCGGTGTGTCCTTTCCCGGGGGAAACCATAGGGGCAAGAAGAGTTTTGCAAGAAAAGAAAACCAAAAACTGGCGGAGGGCAGAGGATTCGAACCCCTGGAGACTTGCGCCCCTGCTGATTTCAAGTCAGCCGCCTTCGACCACTCGGCCAGCCCTCCGACGGCAATCAATTATAATGAATTCTGGTAGAATAAGCC
>JAAYIZ010000198.1 GCA_012523215.1 Thermovirga sp. | reverse complement strand
CTACCTCCTCCAGGTGCCGGGGAGGAAGAGCATCATCACCGTGTAGATCTCGAGCCTCCCCAGGAGCATGCAGAAGGAAAGGATCCACTTTCCGGCGGCAGGAACGTGGGCGTAGTTGCTCGAAGGACCCACCGAACCTAGGGCCGGCCCGATATTGCCTATCGCCGCCGCGGCGCTCGCTATGGCCGTTAGGACATCCAGCCCCAAGGCGGCCATGGCCATGGCCGCGAGGGCGAACAATCCGATATACATCACGAAAAACGCCGTGACCGAGGAAATGACCTCCCTCTCCAGGACCTTGCCCCCTATCCTGACGGTGAAAATGGCCCTGGGGTGAAGAAGCCTCTGGAGCTCCGCCTTCACATGTTTGACGAGGACCATTATCCTCATGCTCTTGATGCCGCCGACGGTGGAACCGGCGCAACCGCCGACGAACATTAGCAACAGGAGCAGGTACTGCAGAAAATTCGGCCAGAGCCCGAAGTCGGCCGTTACAAACCCTGTGGTCGTCACGATGCTAACCACCTGGAAGGCCCCGTAACGGATGGAATCGGATAATTTTTCATAGGTCCCACTCGAAAAAAGGAATGCCGCGGCCAGTAGAATGGCTACAGCCAGCAGTTTGACATAGAAACGGAACTCCTCGTTCCTCCACCACGCCCCCAGGTCGCCCCGGAGAAGGAGGAAATGCAGGACGAAGTTCGTCCCCGCCAGGAACATGAAGAGGATGATGACCCATTCGAAGTAGGCATTGCCATACTGCCCGATGCTCCGGTTGAGGGGTGAGAAGCCCCCCGTGGCCATGGTCCCGAAGGTGTGGGTCAAAGACTCGAAGAGGCTCATGCCCCCCAGCAGGAGTGCCGAGGTCTGGAGCAGGGAGAGTAGAAGATACACCCCCCAAAGCAGCAGCGCTGTCTGGTGGACCCTGGGGGTGATCTTTTCCGGCATGGGGCCGGGTACTTCCGCCTTGTACAGCTGCATGCCCCCGACCTTCAGGAAGGGCAGGACGGCCAGGCTCAAAACTATGATTCCCATTCCACCGAGCCATTGAGTGAGGTCGCGCCAGAATAGAATACCCCTGGGGTTGGACTGGATATCGGTGAGCACTGTGGCCCCGGTCGTGGTAAAGCCCGACATGGCCTCGAAAAAGGCCTCGGTGTAAGTCGGAACGGTCCCGTTGAGGAGGTAGGGAATGCCCGCGATGGCCGAGGCTAAGACCCACGACAGCGAAACCACAGCGAAAGCCTCCCTGAGACCCAGGTCTCCGACCTTTGCCTTGGACCCGACCACGAAAAGAAGCGCCGATACCCCCAGCCCGGCGCCCATGCCCCATAGCAGCGGGAAAAGATCCCCGGAACCATCCGCCAGGGACCAGAGGATGGGAAAGACCATGAAGAGCGAGACTATGGCGCAGAGAAGGGAGAGAACCTTGGCGACGACGGCAGGCCTCAACCTATCCTACCCCCAAAATCTCCACAGCCTGATCCATCAGTTCCTCCGAGGAAAAGAGGAGGATCTCGTCATTCTCCTGGAGCACGTCATCGCCCCAGGGCACGAACATGTCTCCCTTCCTCGAGATGAGGGCTATCAGTATCCCCTTCGGGAGGCCCAGATCCATGATCTTCTTCCCGTTGACGGCGCTTCCGCGGGGGATCGTCAGTTCCAGGACCTCAGCGTCGATCTCGTCGATTATGGAGAGCGCCCCAGTACCGAAGGGGTAGCGCACCTGCTTCATTATCACCGTCGCCAGGGCCTGGTTGGGGTTGACCATGGCGTCGACGGCGATATAGTCCGTGAGGCGCATGAGCATCTCGCGCCTCACCACGGCCACGCTTTTCTTTGCCCCCAGGGCTTTACCGACCACGCCGATGAGGAGATTGTGTTCATCGTTCGCTGTAGTGGTCACGAAGCCGTCGCCCTCGTCGATGCCCTCGTTTCTCAGTAGTTCTTCATCCATCCCGTCGCCGTGGATTATTATCGCCTTGTCGAGCTCCCTGGATAACTTCTCGCATTTCTCTCGATCCTGGTCGATAAGCCTCAGGTCGAGCCCGGGGTATCTCAACCCCAGCCTGCTCGCCACCTGGAAGCCTATCTTGCCCCCGCCGACGACGATGACCCTTTTCAATTCGGGGGTCTTTTTGTTCGTGAAGAGTACCTCCATGTCCTGGGCCTGGGTTTTGGATG
>JAAYIZ010000197.1 GCA_012523215.1 Thermovirga sp. | reverse complement strand
GTACTGAGGACCCCCTCCTCCACTGAAAATGGGTAGCCCTATAAGCCCCATGCCCAGGTAAAGGACTTGGGCCAGGGCCCCGGCTCGCGACCCAAGAAGTGCTCCCGACAGAAATACGAAAAAGGTCTGCAAGGTTATGGGCACAAGGGGAAAGGGTATCCTGATGAAGGCTCCCACCGCGGTAAGGACCGCGAAAAGGGCTGAAAGGGTCATGGTCCTCACCGGAAAGCGCATGATCTACCCCCATTGTCAACCTAGATATTTCTTGGTTGACATGACATGGGGAAATTCTACCGTGGGAGGGGATAAATGACAAGGCAAGCCTTGCGGACTAAATTTGTAAATCTTTCCTTGTATCGAAAGCTCTGTCCCAAAGCCGTTCGAAGACCTCCAACTGTTCGGGGGGCGGCACCCTCAGCCGTACGCTTTCGGGACCAAGACCCGAAAAGCAGGTTCCTGGTTCGGTCCTAATACCCTGTTCCATCAGGATTTCGTAGAGGTCCAACGGACCTCGACCCCAAGACGCCAGCAAAATGGGTACTTCGGGGTGGGTCTTTGCGACGGAGATCTCCTCGGTCCCTTCCAGGATATCCATGACCCTGGTTTTGACATTCCTCACCGTCTCCCTTGAGCGAGAGACATAATCGGAATCAAGAACGGACGCTGTCGCCATCTCCATCGCCATGGAGCTTATCGAAAAGGGGGGCGCCACCTTTCGCATATACCCCCTGGCCTCTTCGTCGCGGATTACGCAGAACCCGGTGCGCAACCCGGCCAGGCCGCGACCCTTCGAGAAGGATCGGAGGACCACCACCGAGGGCGAGGTCAGGTTCAGGGCCGACTCCTCGGGTGGAAGAAAATCACCATAGGCTTCGTCGATGATCAAAAGCGAACCCCGCTTTCGGCATTCCTCCGCAAGAAGGGCCATCTTATCCAGGGGGGGGACCTGACCCGTGGGGTTATGGGGTCGGTCGATGTAAATCATGGATTCATCACCAGTTATGGCTTCAAGGATGGATGAAACACCGAGGTCGTAGTCCGGGGGCGTGAGCGGGACGTACCGGTAGGATGCCCCGGCAAACTGGAAATGCATGGGCCCGTCGGGAAACTGGGGGGCGATCCCCAGAACTGACGTCCCCGTTGTGCAAAAGGTCCCGGCCAGGGTAACGATGAGGCCGATGGAACCCGTGCCGGTGACTATCTCATCGGGAGAAAAGATGCCCTTCCAGGAGTTCGACAGGGCTTTCCGCAGGGGAAGGTCGTTGCCGGGGTAACCGCCCGGGTCGGGCAGCCTCCCCGACTCCATGATCTTCCTTGCCCATGGCGGGGACCCCAACGGGTTGGTTCCCAGGGCGCAATCCACCAGGACGGGCCTCTCTTCCCTGGATGAACCGTACTCGGTGAAAGTCCTGTCCCTCACGGGCACCGGCATCTTCTCTTTCCACTTCATTCTTCTCACTCCCTGTTCCAGGATACATGAGCATGATAACAGGAAAACTTGCCTCGAGCGGTAAAATAGTGAATCTCCTCCCCTCCTCTGTTGACCGTTTGTATTTTCCCCCTTTGCGATTTCGACTCCCAACTCACGATTCCTGATTCACGCCATACGGTTTTTCTGCAGTTATGATATACAAATGCTCAAAATCAAGATCTGGCCCCAACAGGTTGTCCTGTCGGAGGCGTGATGATACCATGTTGTTCGGTTAAAGATAGAGGTTCAAACGAAGACCCCGAACAACCTAGATTCTGAAGGGAGGATATGAGCGTGTCCAACTACCACGAACCGGTCGAGGAACTGTCCGCGGAGGACAGGGATATCAGCAGGGCTTTGAACAGCCTCAAGGAGGAGATCGAGGCCATCGACTGGTACCACCAACGGGCCGTCACCACCAAGGACAGTACCATCAGGGACATAGTCATTCACAACAGGGATGAGGAGATCGAGCACGCGGCGATGATGCTCGAGTGGCTCCGAAGAAAAATGCCGGTCTTCGACGACATGTTGAGGACCTTCCTTTTCACCGAGGCTCCCATCACGGAAGTGGAGGAGGCTGAGGTCGCCGGTGAGCAGGCTCCCAAAAAATCCTCGTCCGGCGGCAGCCTGGGTATAGGAAGCCTCAAAGGATAGGCTACGAAAGGGAAAGGAGGGAAAAAGCATGGACATCCTGAAGCGTTCCATATCCCCGATAAGCGATGCCGCCTGGCAGGAGATAGACGAACAGGCGATCAAGGTCCTGAAGAGCAGACTTTCCGGCAGGAAGTTCGTAGACGTGCTGGGGCCCTTCGGTTGGGATCACGCCGTGGTATCCACGGGTAGGCTCGATGTCTCTGCCGGCGAGGACAAGGAAGATGTCCGCTGGGGGGTCCATGTCGTCCAGCCCCTGGTGGAGACCCGCTCTTTCTTCGAGATGGATATTTGGGAACTCGATAACGTGGCCCGGGGCGTCAAAGACTTGGAACTGGACAACCTGATAAGCGCTGCCGAAAAGATCGCATCCTTCGAGGAAAACGCCCTTTACAATGGTTTTGAGCCCGGTTGTATCGTCGGGCTGGCCCAGGCGGGGGAGGAACACCAGATCTCCGTCACCACCGAAAACCCCAGGAGCATCATGGCCGGGGTCTCCGAGGGCCTCGTGTTCTTCCAGAAAAGCGCCGTCGAGGGTCCCTACATCCTCGTCGCGGGTCCCCAGCTTTGGAAGGCCATCGATGTCGCCGGTGAGGGCTACCCCCTCAGGAAGAGGATCACCTCCCTTTTCGACGGGGGGATCATCCTCGCGCCGGAACTGGAGGGCGGCTTCCTGGTCTCCTCCAGGGGTGGCGACTTCGAACTCACCCTGGGGCAGGATTTCTCCATAGGCTTTGAGTGCTCCACCGGAGACAAGGTCCAGTTCTTTATGGCCGAATCCTTCTCCTTCAGGGTATTAGAACCCAACGCCGTGGTGCCACTGGTCCTGTAAATCCCAAGGCAAATATACCGGGCGATGAACTGCTAACAAACAAGGTCGGTCGGGAAAAGCTTGAAACAGGGTCACAATAAAAGGGATGCCGGGGGCGCGAAGCCCCCGGCATCCCTTGGTTTTTTATCCTCCCCAGGCTGTGCGGGCCTGCTGTCCCGTGACCGGTAGATCTGGGCAATCTCTCCCATGCTCTCGTCTTGGTCTCTCAGGTCGGCCACGGAAACGAAGGTTGACCTGGCGCCGAAAAGGAGGTCGAGGAAGCGGTTGCCCTCAGGGAGCCCCCGGGAGTCCGTTGAGTACAAGGTGGTATTCCAGGCCGAGTTTGGCCGCCACTGCCGCAGTGGCTCTCGCCCGGTTGGACTGGGGACCCCCGCAGGTTATGTGCACATCGGCGGCTTGGGACAGGGCGTCGGCGGCGCAGTATTCCAGTTTCCGGATCTTGTTTCCTGAAAGGGCCATGCCGGTCAGGTCATCCCTCTTCAGCAGCACTCTCTCGCTTCCCAGCAGGGCTGAGAGCCTGCCGGCGGGCTGTATCGGTGTGGGAAGGACCGCCAGATCGAATTTTTCAGTAAATTTTTTTCAATATTAGTCTGATAGTTTAATTTTTTTCAAACCTTTTGCAGTATGCTGAATTTAAAAAGTGATAATCTCAGGAGGGGATGATATTCCATTAGAGATAAAAAGAGGCGACAGGGTCCAGATCAATCGGGTGATCCTCAGGGCCGGCTAAAGAGAGGACCAGAAGCATAAAACTAGGTTGGTATTATAGTATATCCTTTGTTTTTAAAAAATTGTGACAGGGGGGTCACGCCATGGAGCACACCGATACGAAGAAGATGGAGCCCAGGGAGGTCGTGAAGGGAGTCCACGGCAAATTCGTACACTCTCCCCACATGACCATGGCGTGGTGGGTGATCGAGCAGGGAGCAGCGCTGCCGGAACACTCTCACGAGCACGAGCAGGTGGTCAATGTCGTGAAGGGTACCTTGGAAATAACCTCCGAGGGGAAGAAGTGGACCCTCGGGCCTGGGTCGGTGCTGGTGATTCCTTCGGGGGTTCCGCACCTAGCCCAGGGGATCACCGAGTGCCACGTGATCGATGCTTTTTGGCCTGCCCGGGAGGATTATAAGTAAGATCCAAGCAACGCCGGTCACGTTCAAAAAAGGCGCCGACTTTGAAGTCGGCGCCTTTTTTCACGTTGCGCTCCACCCGTTTAGGGCCGCACCACATCGCCGTAGACGTTTATGGTCTCGCTCCCCGGCTGTAAGCCCAGGCGCTGCACGTTGATGCCGTTGGGCAGAATCTTTATGGCGTCCACCGGTTTTCCCTTGCTTCTCAGGTTGATCAGCAGGTTCTCCCCCAGGTGGAAGGGCACCACCACGGAGTTCTTCCCGAAGAATACCCTCCTCGATTCCCCGCCGCCGCCGAAGACCTGGCCATGAAACTCGGAGAGCTCTTTCCCCGACTCGTCATAGATCGCCAGGTACCGTATGTTTTTCCTGGTCAGGGCCAGGATGCCGTACTCGCCGTACCCTTCGAGGAATCCCTTGATCATCTCGAGGACCTCGAGTTCGGGGCCGCTATGGTCGATCGAGGGGGAGTCCGCCAGTTTTGAAAGGTCGTAACCCTGGGAGAGGAAGACCTCGGCGTACTCTCCGGCGGCGGCGCAGAGGAAGTTGAGCTTGGCCTGGAAGAGGGATTCCTCGAGGGTAGTGCTCGAGAGTTCGGCCCCGTAAAGACCGTGGGCCTTGTGCACCAGGAATTCCAACCTTTCCAACACCTGGGGGTCCATCCCCTCGCTGAAGGCGACCGATGAAAGCCGTTTTGAAAAATACTCCCCCACCGTGGCCGAGGTGGACGCCAGGTCTCCCTTTTGCAGGAGGTTCCTGCCCCGGACCGAGAACTGCCTCGCCTCCTCCCCGGGGAAAAGGGCCGAATAGGTCAGTATCATGGGGAGGATCAGGTCGGCTCCCCTGTCGCCCGTGGAGAAGGGACCGATACGAAGGGCCAAGGTCATGGCGCTGCCCAACGGCTCCACCGGGAGCCCACGGGAATCGCTGACGTTCATGCTTATTTTGAATGTATAGTCTCCGTAGTCCCACAGGATGATCCCCGGGAAGGCGTTCGGGGGGACAGGACCTCCCGGCATCGCCCCGGCGACGAGGAACCACCGTGAACAAGCATCCTTCGCGAGGGACCACGTCTCCGGCTCGAGGGAAACCGAATCCTGGGGAAGTCCGGCCCCCCTCACGTGATCGAGCAGCGCCGCCAGGTTCAATTTTGGCATGGATTCTTCGGGGTCGAAGGGTTTGAAATCCGCCTGGCTTATGACCAGCGTGGGCTTCATGAGGAAGGTGCGGAAAAACTCGGCCATGTCGAGATCGGGGTGAAATTTATCCTGGACGTATACCTTGACGGGGACGAAAAGCCCTGGCTGTTCCACCTCCAGTTGCTCCTGCTGGGCCGAATGGATCTCGATCGCCACTCCCACGGAAAAGGCGACGGTTTCCTCGAGCTCCAGTTCAGGTATCTGGAGAAGAATGGATTCTGTCGCCGGCTCGTCGAGATCCCTTGGGCCGTGCCAACGATAATAAAGGACGTGATCCTTGTCTGCCTCCACTTCCATGGCGAAGGCGCTCTTGCCCCCTGAGCCTTCCGGGTCGAGGGAGAGAGAACCGTTGCCGCTCATGACGGTGATCTTTATCCTGTACTTTTCGCCCCTGTCGTTTTGGGAACCTTTCCCGTCAAAACGGAAGCGGAGGGTGTTTCTGAACCCGGCAAAGGCGGGGAAGACCCTGTGATCCATCATTGCGTCCAGCCCCTTGGGCCTGCTCACTCTGAAGGCGATCGAATCCCTGGCTCCGCTCTCCTTGTCCTCGGCGGCGATGCGCACATCCCACCGGCTTGGCCCCAGCATCTTGAGCTCCGCCAGGGGGGGTGGCGTGTAGGTTATCGTGGCTTCTCCCAGGGGGTCTGTACGAAGGATAAGCCACTTTTCGTCCCCGCCTTCGGCGTTCCTGGTAGAGACGGTTCCTACCTCGGGTTTCCTTATGGCCACTTCGGCTTGGGGGATCCGCCGGTCTTTCTCCCATACCGCCAGTGTGAAGGTTGCTCCTTCCGGGTGATCGTCATCGACGAGCATATTCCCTACCTTGGCCGGTCGGAGAGTTACCCTCCTGGGAGGCCCTTCCTTCTCGCGCTCCTTCGGAGGAGGGGCTGGCTCCTTCGGCGGGTCCGGCTCCTTTGCCGTCCTTTTCGCGCAGCTGCCGAAGGATTCCTCTGCGGCCTCGAGGAAGGCCCCGGTGACAGCTTTAATCAATTCCGCCTCGACCGCCTCGGGGAAACGCAATCCTCCCACGGGGGCGAAGGAGACTTCGTAGCCGAAGCCGGAGAGCCGATCGAGATACAGGGAGAGGACGAATTCCCTGGTCTCCCCATATTGCTTCCGGGCTACCATGTATTCCGGTGCGTTGTTTTCGACCACCGCACCCCGGTCGTACTCCGTCGAGTGGGTGGGGGATGTTCCCCACTGGAGCATCAGGGCTGGACCGGAGGTTACCTTTTGTTCCTGGATGGTGACCTTCTCGCCGATATAAGGATGCTCTATCCGGGTGCTCGTTCCCACGTAGTCGGTGTTAGGGCTCTTCCGGACGGGGTTGCCATTGAAAACGACGTGATCCTCCGACCAGGGTTCGGAGTTCCAGGAATAGGTAAGCTTGGGGCAGGCCCTGTAGAAAGCGGCGCGGAACCTTCCGTTCATATCGTTTGCCACATCCTGGATTTTTTGGGAGAGCCTCTTTCCCTGTTTCAGGAGTGAAGCCTCGAAGGCGTCGTCGCCCACCCAGTTGGTGTCTATCCTCTCCGACATCAAGAGAAGCATGGGGATGTCGTTTTTCCTGGCATAGTCTTCCGTGACCTTCTCCACGAGAGAGTTGTACTGCTGGACGTCGCGTTTTTTCTGTTGGAGCACCTTGCCCTCGTAGTCGTTGTAGGGGACGAACTCCTTGTCGGAAAGCCCGAGCATGTATTCCTCGACGCGGACGATGCTCCTGATATCCTGCCACGACAGGGGAAAGAACTCGGCCAGGAAGCGGTTGAGTAAGCCCCTGGGGACATCCCGCACCGTCAGGTGGTCGTTGTTGAACCACTCCTCGAAGCCCCAGCCGTCATAAAGGCACCGGGCCCAGTAAGCGACGGGGTCCGCTTCCTGGGCCTTCATCTTCGCCAGGGCTTCTTTGTCGAACTGGCCCTTGAACTTGGGGCTTGCGAGGGCTCTCCTATTGAAAGCAACCTGGATTTCGTGGATGCGGCGGAATTCCTCCGGCCAAAGGGCGGGGTTCTCGCCGAAGGTTTTCAGGAATGCTTCGCTCACCTCTTCCAGCGAGGGCGACCCCCCGCTGAAGGCGAACTGATCCGGCACCAGGTCCCCCGGACGCAGCCATGAAAGGTCTTCCTGCGAGGCGGCGGGTTTGCTGAACGCAAAAAGCGACGCCGCCAGAAATACGGAAAGGAGGAGCGGAAGAAATCCCCTCGTGGAGCGCAATAGCATCAACTCCCTGGCGCCTGTTTTAAACTGCGGGAGAAGGGAAATCTGGAAAAAGGATCCCGCTGGAACACAAGCGACTTATGTATAATGATATCAGTAGTATTGGCCCGCGGGAATTCGTCGGTGCGATCCTGTCCAACCCGATACAAATTACCTGGGAGGAGATGAAGAGAGTATGATTTATTTTAGGTTTCTTGCTCTCCTGTTTGGGACGACGATGGTTTCCCTGGCGCCGGTAATCGCCTTGAGAGGCCAAAGATGGATCGATCTGTTCAACGAAGTCCTCATCCCCGAGAAGCAGCCCGTGTGGTTTTGGCCCGCCGGCGTCTTTGCCGCGATCCTCGTCCTGATAACCTGGTACGTGGAGATCACATCGTCGGTAACGTTGTCCTGGGTCTTGACCCTCTTCGTGACCCTTTCGCTTGTGAAAGCCTATTGCTTCATCTTCAAGTATGATCAGAGTCGAAAGGTGATCCTCTCGCTGATGGACAAGGGCCCGTCCTTTACAGTCGGGTTGGCTGGTGTCGTGTTCCTCGCCGGGTTCATCATCCTCTGCCTGGGTATATTTGCCTTCTGACCCCTCTTGTACCCGCCAGGGCGTGCAAAAAGCCGGCCCTCTCGGAGAGCCGGCTCCCCTTCGTGGCTGGTCCGTCTGGGGGTGAAGGTTCACCTCATTCCCGGTCGGGACAGCATTTGGAATCCATGACCTGCGACTCGACCCAACCCGCCTCCATGTTATCGATGAGGTCCCTTAGTACCTGGATGTCGTATTCGACCAGGGAGCACAGGTCGGAAGTGCAGGCCAGGTTCGTTATAATGACTCTCTTTTCTTCCATCGATAATCCTCCCGGCGGAAGGGCTCGTAGCTGAAATCTTCCACCAGTAAAATGATAACACCCAGAACAGGGGAGTATCAAGGCCTCGAAATGACAAGGGGAGTGAGGCTTTTTTCAGCGCGTTGTATAGAAAGTGTACATTATGTTATACTATTTTTCGTATGAATGAATCCTCCTCTTCAGGAGGCAATACGATGCGGCTCGGTATGATCCCCGATCATGACGTACTTTTCGAAGGTCTTTTCGAGAACTCCCCTGAAGGAGTGGTCATCCAGGGGCTCGATGGGGTTGTGCGCAAAGCCAACAGGGCCTTCTGCGAACTCTTCGGCTACGCCCTAGAGGAAGTAATCGGTCACGACCTCGACCGGCTGGTCGCCTTCGACGAGCACTTGAACATCGAAGCCGTGGAGCGCACCCAAAGCGCCATCCGGGGCGAGGAATTGATGTTCGAGACCGTCCGTCAGAAGAAGGACGGCACCAGGTTTCACGTCATGGCCTTCGGCGTTCCGATAGTGAAAGAGGGCCAGCGAGTGGCCGTCTACGCCATGTACCGTGACATCACGGACCGCAAGAAAGCGGAGGAGGCACTACGAAGGAGCGAAGAGCAATACCGGGCCATCGTTCAACAGCAGCAGGAGGTCATCGTCCGATACTCCCCGGACTGGAAGGTCGTCTTCGCCAACGACGCCTACTGCCGGTACTACCAGACGACCTGCGACGAAATTATCGGCACCCCCATGACCCCCCACATCCCCAGTGAACATAGAGAGGAAACCCTGGAAGGACTGAAGAAACTGACCCCGGAATCCCCCACCCAAATCTCCGAGGAAGAGACGATCCTCCCCTCGGGTGAGACCCGCTGGCAGCAATGGGTCGATACGGCCCTTTTCGATAGCAAGGGGAACATTGTCGAGTACCAGTCCGTGGGGCGTGACATCTCCGATAGGAAACGGATAGAGGAATCCCTCAAGATAAGCAACGACAGGCTCGAAAGGGTGCTCGACGAGACGGTGAGGGTCCTCGCGGGAACCATGAGAATTCGGGATGTCTACACCGCCGACCACCAGGAGGGCGTCGCCCAGCTGGCCTGGGCGATAGGCGAGGAAATGAGACTTCCCGAGGACGTTTTGAAAGGCCTTTGGATGGCGGCACTGATCCACGACATCGGCAAGCTCCATATCCCGGGGGAGATCCTCAACAAGCCCACGACGCTGACGGCCCTCGAGTACGAGATAGTCAAACGGCATCCCGAAGTCGGAAGTGAAACGCTGAGGGGCATCTCCTTCCCCTGGCCCATTGCCCATATCGTCTCCCAGCACCATGAGCGCATGGACGGATCGGGGTACCCAAGGGGGCTGAAGGGCAGACAAATACTCCCGGAGGTCAGGATCCTCTCCGTGGCCGATGTAATAGAGGCCATGTGCTCCCACAGGCCCTTCCGTCCGGCCTATCCCCTGGAGGCGGCCCTTGACGCGATACGTTCCGGCGCCGGGACTCTTTTCGACGCCAAGGTCGTCGAGGCCTGCCTGCGGGTCTTTGAAAAGGGCTTCCGCTTCGAAAGGTAGGGACAGCCCCGCCAATACTGCCTAGGAGGCGCGCGTCACCAACTTTCCTTCCTGTTCGTCCACCACGATCTGCGAACCCTCACCCAGCCCCTTCGAGATGATCAGCCGGGCGATAGGGGTTTCGATCTCCCTGGATATGTAACGTTTAAGCGGCCTGGCACCGTACACCGGGTCGTAGCCCTCGCGGGCGACATGGTTCCTGGCGGCGGAAGTGATCTCGAGGGTTATTCCCTGGTCCCTCAGCCGTTTCTGGAGACCCGCGGCCAGCAGGTCCACGATCTGTTCTATTTCCCCTACGGTGAGGGGTTTGAAGAGGACGATATCGTCCACCCGGTTGAGAAATTCGGGCCTGAAGGAAGCCCTTACCTGGCGCATGACGCTTTCCTGGACCGAGTCGGGTATACCCCCGGAGGGGGTTATACCCTCCATGAGGTCCGAAGCTCCGATATTGCTGGTCATGATGATTATCGTGTTCGTGAAGTTCACCGTGCGGCCGCGGTTGTCGGTGAGCCTGCCGTCGTCGAGGATCTGCAGCAGGATATTGAAGACGTCGTGATGAGCCTTCTCGATCTCGTCGAAGAGTATCACCGAATAGGGTTTTCGCCGGACGGCCTCCGTGAGTTGTCCCCCCTCTTCGTACCCCACGTAGCCGGGGGGCGCTCCGACGAGGCGCGAGACGGAGTGCTTCTCCATGTACTCTGACATGTCTACCCTGATCATATTCTCCTCGGAGTCGAAAAGAGCCTCCGCCAGGGTGCGGGCCAGTTCGGTCTTCCCCACACCGGTGGGGCCGAGGAATATGAAGGAGCCCACGGGCTTCTTCGGATCCTTTATCCCGGAACGGGCCCTGAGGACGGCGTCGGCCACAAGCTGGACCGCCTCGTCCTGCCCAATGACCCGCTTGTGGAGGATTTCATCGAGGCGCAGCAGTTTTTCCCTCTCGCCCTCGAGAAGCCTCGCCACGGGTATGCTCGTCCAGCGCGACACTATCCGGGAGATCTCCTCGGCGGTGACCTCCTCTCGGAGCAGTTTTTCGCCGCCCTGTCGGGAGACGAGCATCTCCTCCTCGGCGGCGAGCCTCCTTTCGAGGTCGGGCAGTTTGCCATGCTTGAGTTCGGCTGCCCTGTTGAGGTCGTAATCCCGTTCGGCCCTTTCTATATCCCTTTTCACGTTTTCTATCTGTTCCCTCAAGCCCTGGAGCTTCCCAATGGCCTGCTTTTCCGACTCGTAACGAGCCCTCATAGCGTCGGCGGCGGAACGGACGCCCTGGAGTTCCTTCCTCAGCACCTCCAGCCTCTGTTCGCTGGCCTTGTCGGTCTCCTTTGAAAGGGCCGCCTCCTCGATCTCCATCTGCATCACCCTGCGGGCGGCGGCGTCCAGGTCGGCCGGGAGGGAGTCTATCTCGGTGCGTATAAGGGCCGAGGCTTCGTCGACGAGGTCGATGGCCTTGTCGGGGAGGAATCGGTCGGAGATGTACCTGTTCGAGAGGACAGCGGCGGCCACCAGGGCATTGTCCTGTATCCTGACGCCGTGGTGGACCTCGAAACGTTCCTTGAGCCCCCTGAGAATGGATATGGTGTCCTCCACGGTGGGTTCTTCCACTAGGACGGGCTGGAAGCGGCGTTCGAGGGCGGCGTCTTTCTCGATGTGCTTGCGGTACTCGTCGACGGTGGTGGCCCCTATGCAGTGAAGTTCGCCCCTGGCGAGCATGGGCTTGAGCATGTTGCCGGCGTCGATGGCTCCCTCGGCCTTGCCGGCGCCGACAATGGTGTGCAGTTCATCTATGAAAAGCAGGATGCGGCCGTCGCTCTCCTTGATCTCGTTCAGCACCGCCTTGAGCCGTTCCTCGAACTCGCCCCTGTACTTGGCCCCGGCAAGGAGGGCTCCCATATCGAGGGCGAAGACGGAACGATCCTTGAGCCCTTCCGGGACGTCGCCCCGGACAATGCGCTGGGCCAACCCCTCCACGATGGCCGTCTTGCCGACGCCGGGTTCGCCGATGAGAACGGGGTTGTTTTTCGTCTTGCGGCTCAGTATCCTGATGACCCTGCGGATCTCCTCGTCGCGGCCGATGACGGGGTCGAGCCTGCCCGACCTCGCCAGGACCACCAGGTCGCTGCCGTACCTCTCCAGGGCCTCGTAGGTCCCCTCCGGATCGGCGCTCTGGACCCTTTGGCTGCCCCTTACATCCTGCAGGATGGCGAGGAAAGCCTGGGACGTAACGCCGGCCTTGGCGAGGACCCTCCCCGCGGCGGTGGTATTGCCTTCCTCCAGGAGCCTCATGAACAGGTGCTCCACCGAGACGTACTCGTCCCTCATCCTGGCGGCGTCCTCCTCGGCGGAGACGAGCAGTTTCGAAAGCCCCATGGAAAGGTGGATCTTTCCCGGCTCGACGCCGGGTCCGGTCACCCTGCTCCTGCGGGAGAGTTCCCTTTCCGTCTCTTCCGATATTTCTTCGGGGTGGACGCCCATCCTGGCGAGAAGCCGGGGGATGAGCCCGTCCTCCTGGCGCAGGAGGGCCAGCAGCAGGTGTTCACCGTCGACCTCGGTGTGTCCCATGGTCACGGCTATGTTCTGAGCGCTCGAGAGCACCTCCTGGGATTTGAGGGTAAGTTTATTCAGATCCATGGGCAACCTCCTCCTGAGGGGTCAGACCTACACTTTTGACAAAGACCTACTGAGGGGTCAGACCTACACTTTTGACAAATATCTATCGCTTTCTGATTTTAGTCTCGGGTTTGAACGCCGACTCCTTTTTCAGCGCCTCGAAGAGCTCCCGTTCCCTGTCCGTGAGTTTCCTGGGCACGGCGATCTTCACGGTGACCAGTATGTTCCCGGCGCAGTCCCCCCTGCCGGGCAGCCCCTTGCCCCTGATCCTGAGCACCTGGCCGCTCTGGGTCCCCGCGGGGATCTTCATCGTCACCGAGCCACCCAGGACGGGAACCTGGACGCTCCCTCCGAGGGCGGCGTCCCAGGGGGTGATGTCCACGGTCGTGCGGAGGTCCTGGCCTTCGATCTCGAAGCAGGGATCCTTAACGACTTCTACCTCGAGGTAGAGATCACCGGCAGGGCCGCCGCCGCTTCCCTTTTCACCCTGGCCGGCAAGGCGGATCCTCGAACCCTGGGTCACCCCCCTGGGGATAGTGACCTCGAGGGACTTGCGACTCCTGCGGGCGCGCCCGTCGGCGCCCCGGGCGAGGACCTCGAACTCGACGCGCTTCTTCCCCCCGGAGGCTATCTCATCGAGGGTCAGTTCAATTTTCGACTCCAGGTTCCGGCCGCGACGGCGAAGGGAACGCCCATGGAAGGGTTGCCCTTCCATGGTGGTGAACCCCCCCAGGTTGCCGAAGAGGGCCTCGAAGAAGTCGCTGAAGGGACTGCCGCCGCCCCCGCCGCCGAACTGGAAGGCCCCTTCCCATCCGGGGGGAGGAGAGAAGTCCTGCCCATCCTTCCAATTAGCCCCGAGGGTGTCGTACTTCTTTCTTTTTTCGGCGTCGCGGAGAACCTCGTAGGCTTCGTTGATCTCCTTGAAGCGGTTTTCAGCGTCGGCCTCCTTGTTGACGTCTGGGTGGTATTTCCTCGCGAGTTTCCTGTAAGCCTTCTGTATATCCTTCTGCGACGCGTTCCTCGGCACTCCGAGGATCTCGTAGTAATCCCTGAACTTCATCGAAACTCCTCCACCCTGACCGGGGCGCCTGTCCTGTCGCGGCGATGCCTACGGCACGCCCCCTTTTTTAATTGCATCAACCTTCATTGAATTCGGCGTCTATTACATCCTCTTCCTTGCCTGGTCCACCCCCGGCGGCTGGCCCTTCGGGTCCCTCAGCCTGGGAAGGACCTTCATGCTGGGAGAGCGCTGCCGCCGCCTGCTTCAGGTCCTGCGTCAGCGACTGAAGCCTGGGGGTCTCCTCCTCCTTGGAGATGGCTTCCTTGGCCTCCCTGACCAGTTCCTCGCCCCTGGCCTTTTCATGGGCCGGGGCCCTGTCGCCGAGATCCGCTATCATCCTTTCTACCTGGTAGGACGCGGCCTCGAGCTCATTCCTGGCGTCGACCCAGGCGCGCCTCTTTTTGTCCTCTTCGGCGTGGAGCCGGGCTTCGTCGACCATCCGATTGATCTCGCTCTCGGCCAGGTTCGTGGAATTGCTTATGGCGATCTTCTGTTCCTTGCCGGTCTCCTTGTCGCGGGCGGACACGTTGAGGATGCCGTTGGCGTCAATGTCGAAGGTTACCTCGATCTGCGGTATCCCCCTGGGGACGGGTCGAATCCCCTCGAGTTTGAAGTTGCCCAGTTTCCTGTTGTCCCGGGCCATCTCGCGCTCGCCCTGGAGCACCACCACGTCCACCGCAGGCTGATTGTCCTCGGCGGTGGAGAACACCTCGGACCGGCGGGCCGGTATGGTGGTGTTCCTCTCGATGATCTTCGTCATGACGCCGCCCAGGGTCTCGATGCCGAGGGAAAGGGGTGTGACATCCAGCAGAAGGACATCCTTGACCTCGCCCTTGATGATCCCCGCCTGGACGGCGGCCCCCACGGCCACCACCTCGTCGGGGTTCACAGTCATGTTCAGGTTCTTGCCGCCGGTAAAACGTTTGACCAGTTCCTGGACAGCAGGAATCCTGGTGGAGCCACCCACCATTATAATCTCGTCGATATCCTTGGCCTCGAGCTTGGCGTCCTTCAGTGCCTGCTTCATGGGCTCCAGGCTCCTCTCGACGAGGTGCCTCGTCAATTCATCGAACTTAGCCCTGGTGAGGTTGGTCGACAGGTGCTTCGGCCCGTTGGCGTCGGCGGTGATGAAGGGCAGGCTTATATCGGTGCTGGTACGGCTCGACAGTTCGCACTTAGCCTTCTCGGCCGCTTCGTAGAGCCTCTGCAGGGCCTGCCTGTCATTCCTAAGGTCGATGCCCTCCTGCTTCTTGAACTCGTCGGCGAGCCAGTCGACGACGCGCTTGTCGAAATCGTCACCGCCGAGGTGGGTGTCGCCCGAGGTGGAGCGCACCTCGCAGAGGCCTTCTCCCACATCCAGGATGGAGACGTCGAAGGTACCCCCGCCCATGTCGAAGACCATCACGGTCTCGTTATCCTTCTTATCCATGCCGTAGGCCAGGGCCGCCGCCGTCGGCTCGTTCACGACCCGCAGCACGTTAAGCCCCGCTATCTTCCCGGCGTTCTTGGTAGCCTGTCGCTGGGCATCGTTGAAGTAGGCCGGGACGGTTATGACCGCGTCGGTCACCTTTTCGCCGAGCCAGGAAGAGGCGTCCTGTGCCAATTTTCTCAGGATCTGGGCGCTGATCTCCTCCGGGGCGTACTCCTTGCCCTCCACCTCCACGCGGACCGAGTTGTTCTCCCCCTTGACGACGGTGTAAGGAACGATCTTCATCTCCTCGCCGACCTCGTCGTAATTCCTTCCCGTGAAACGCTTGATGGAAGAAACGGTCCCCTTGGGGTTAAGCACGGCCTGCCTCCTGGCGAGGATACCCACCAATCGTTCGCCGTCCTTTGTAAAACCCACCACCGAAGGCGTGGTCCTGCTCCCCTCCGCATTGGGTATTACCGTGGGTTGTCCCCCCTCGAGGACGGCCACGGCGGAGTTTGTTGTGCCAAGATCTATCCCGACGGTTCGAGACATGAACATTCCCCCTTTTGGCTCTTTCGCGGCAAGAACCGCAAAAAGCCTGACTAATGTTGACCTTTACCCTGACAATTATATAGGTCAATATTCATCAGGCAACATTTTAAGGAGCCATATATCCTTATTAGGGATATATAATTCCTATTTTTACTTATTTATCTCTTTTTTCGTTCATTTTCAAGGAATTGTTCTTCAAGAAAAAAGCGGGGCCAAAGGCCCCGCGGAAGGGAGGAGATGGTCCTGCTATTTCTTCAACGATTCGATGTATCGTTCAAAGCGCCAAAGGGAGATCTCGTTCCTGATATCCTGCGCCTTCGAGAAAAGAAGTTTGGCTTTGTTGACGTCGGGCTCATCCTGGGTGAGAGCAAGCCTCATCTCGAGACGGGTCCGCTGCAGTTCATTCATCTTGTCGAGGATTTCCTTGGGGTAGTCGACCTTCCGGACATTCCTGTCCCTGGAGTAACCGCCCCTGTGCATCATCCTGGGACCACAGAAACCGTCAAAGCCCATCCCCGCGCCGAAAGACCCGTAAGGCCCTCCGTAGGCATAAGCCGCTGAACCGATGGCTAACACGGCCGCAAGGGCCAGAAGAACAGCTCTCTTTTTCATAACTTTCACCTCCGGGTGTTTTCACGAATCCCTGTTGCCATCATTATATTTTGTTGCTCCGCCGGAGGTTATGGGTAAAACGGCCTATCATCCCCTGGGCAGTTTTACCTGATCCATCGCGAAATTTGGTCGGCGACGCCGTCGGCCGGAAGTTCCTCCCGGGCTCCGTCGGGCTTCCACACTTCGACGATGCCTTCCGAGGCTTCCCTGCCAACTACCACGGTCACGGGAAGGCCGACCAGTTCTGCATCGGAAAATTTCACTCCCGCCCTCTCGTCGCGGTCGTCCAGGAGAACCCCGAAGCCTCTCTCCTCCAGCCTCTCGGCCAGGACGTTGCCCAGGCCTACGGCATCATCGTTCCTCATGGACGCTATCAGGATGTTTACGTCGAAAGGGGCGAACCGGGGCGGAATCTTTTCATCCACCACCAGGGAGAGAACCAGGGGAGTGACACAAAGAGTTCCCTCCCAGCGATGGGCCCTTGAAAGAGCTCCCCCTTCGCGCTGGAAGGTCAGGAGCGAGGGCTCGGGGTGCGTCATGGCCACGGCAATGCTCCTCAGTTGGGATGCCACGATGGGCGAACCGCAAAGGGGACAGGGGAAGCCTTCCTGGATGCTGACCAGGTCCGCCACGGCGGAAACCCCGTAGTCCCGTCCCCAGCAAGCGTTGAGCAGGTGAAACCCCGGCTTGTTGGCCCCCGCGACCAGGCAGGGACTGCCCTCGACATGGCCGTCGGCGAGGAGCCGGATGCCCGGCGGGAGCCCGACGGGACCAAGGTAGCCGGCCAGGTCGCCCACGGCTTCCCTTATCTCCAGCGGATCGGCGAAGCGGACCACGACGCCGCCGAGGGCGTGGGAAAGCTTCCGGTCGTTGACCTGGTGGTCCCCCCTGGCGAGAACCGCCAGCACCTCCTTGCCGGTTTCCTGCCCTGCGGCGTAGAACAGGGTCTTCAGGGTCCGATCGGGCGATACACCCAGTTGCCTGCAGAGTTCGGCGATGGTATCAGCGCCCGGGGTTTCGACTTCCCGGAGGGGTGCTTCACCGCCGGAAGGTCTGGCCGTGGGGTTCGCCGGCGCGTCGTCATCGCCGCACCAGTCGCAGGAAGGGCAGATGAACCCTTCCTTGGAGTGCCACGAACCCCTGTCGGCCGCCAGCGCCACGTAGCGCCTCGTCTCCTCGATGGTCCACCCGTTGCGGGGAGCCAGGCCCGCCTCGCGCGAGATCTGCCGGGCGATATCGAGAAACCCGTCGCGGCCGAGGGCCGCCTCGTCCGGGTCGGCCGCGAAGCCGCAGGCGTCGATCCTCCTGGGGTCGACGTCGGCGAAGGATAGGGGAAGTTGCCGGTAGCTCTTGACGGCCTTCCGGGAGATCGAAAGGGAATCCTCCGACATTTCCTTGAAGTCGACCATCTGGATGCCCTTCTCCCGGGCCAGGTCGCGGAAAGAGCAGGCCACCTTTTCCCAGAGCCTTAAACCCAGGGGGAGCAGGTTCAGTTCACCGGCCTCGGGGTCGGCGGACACGAATCCGGCCCTGCTCAACCAGGCCACCGATCGGTCGGTCAACCCCTTCTGGGCCTCCCTGGCGGTAGGGATGAAAGTCCTGGAAAAAAGCATGGGGGAGCCCTCCTCGCGGTTTCGCATTTTTTCGTGATCTACATGACTAATAAGTATAGTCCATGGAAGGGGAAGGAGTGGAATTTTTCATGTTTTCCAGTTCCTTGGGTTATAATCGGATTCACTTGAACTGAAGCGGTTCCCGCTGTGCGCTCTCCCTAGGACAAGCGCAAGGGGAGTGTCTTATATGGAAGGGGATGATCGCCTTGGCGGCACACAGCCTTGAACCCGAAATCCAGAAAGGTTCCCACCCGGAGGAGAGTTTCCGAACGGGCTTCATGCACGAGGTGCTCGAAGTGCTCTCGGCATTGCAGCAAGACGACAGGATCGACGAATTCTTCCTGATGCCCGACTTCGGCTTCGACCTGGGTGTTTTCCTTGGCAAGGAGGGGCGGACCAGGTCGATCTTCTTCAACCTCAAGATGTACATGGGGGCGAAACCACGGGTAATCGAAATAGGCGACCAGAGCGGCTCGGGTTCGGAGGTGGAACTGCTGCAGCTCAACACCGCTCGGAGTGCCCTGGCCGCTGGGTCCTTCCGGTGGATCCTGGTGGATATCACCAAATCCAGGGGGAACCGAAGGTACAGCATCTTCACCACCGACCAAGCCAAGGAGGGCCTCATGGGAGGCCTCAACAAGAAAAAACAGAATAGCATAAAATTGGCCTCGGTGATGACCTTCCCGATGACCTGGGACGAACTGTCAGGCAAACTCGCCGACTTCCTGGCCGATTGACGCGATGGACCCCCTGGGGCTGTTGGACCGCCTCCTGGGCAGGAAAAAGTTGCCCTTCACCACCGGGGATATGGCCGAGAGGGCCCCGCGGTTGGATGAATACTTCGAAGGGTTGAAAGGAAAGAGGATCCTGGTCTTCAACCCCCCCTTCTGGGGTTTCCACGATATCTTCGTGGACAGGAAGGGGGGCGTTTTGTTGGTGGCCTTGAAAGCCGAGGGCGACTCCTTCGCCTTCATCGGGGACGAGCGGGGAGCTTCCCTGATGCTGAAGTATGGCCCGGGACCAACCCTTAACGCCGAGGAAAGGCTCGCCCCGGGCATCCTGGAATGGGTCCTCTACGACGATTTCATTGTCTACCGGGGCCCCTTCTTCCCCATCAGCCGCAGCCCCTATCACCTGGGCAAGGTCGCGGCGCTGATGAGCTTCGAGGGCGAGGCCGGAAGAGAGAACGTCCCGGGGGAGATCTCCCGTCTGCGGGAATGGTACGCGAAGCGGAACCGATGATGGTTTCTGAAGCGGCCATGCCCGTGACCCTTTAAAGACGATCAGGAACCCCTGATGACCCTCCTGGCTCCCCTCTGGAGGAGCCACTTCTCGGCCCGTTCCGAGTTATCTCCCTGGATGACCACCGACCCGTCCTCAACCCTGGCCCCGCAGCCCAGGGCCTTGCGGAGGTCCTTTGCGAGCGGTTCCAGTGCGGCGGGTGAAAGCCCTCCACCGGGGGCGGAAAGGAGCGTCACGGTTTTGCCCCCTCTTCCCTTCCGCTGGACCCTGAGGATGATCTTGTCCACGCGGGAAAGATCGGGGGCTTCGGCTTCAGCGGGAGGGGCCGCCCTGGGCGCCTCCCGCGGCTTTGCCATGGATCCGCCGTCGGATCCAAGAAGTCCGTGCTCCCTCAGGAGGTCTCCCAGGAGGGTGTTCGGAACCCTTTCGGCCGTTCCGTCGACGGGAATCTTCCTGGACTTTTTCCCGGCCATGGATCACCCCTCCCGCCCAGGTGCTCGCTCACCTGGAAATATAGTTCGTGGCGTAGACCACCTTCCTGCTGCCCGCGTAACCCACGGCGAGGTCGATGCCCTCGCCCCTGAAGCGGAGAGAACGATCCACCCAGAGCAGGAACCCCTCGCCCTCGACGGGCCTGAAGTCTTCCGTGTTTTCCGGGGCGCCGCCACGCACCGTGGCGACCACCACTCTCGCTCAGCCTCCGGAAAGGGTCTCGGGGGCCAGGGTCAGAACGCTTCCCATCCCGACCATTTCGGCCTGGGCCTCCGGGGTTGCCCGGAGTTCACCCTCCGCCAGTGAAGCCGCCGCCTTGCCGACCGCGAGGGCCGTAGCCAGGAGCACTGCCATGATCAGAAGTCTTTTCGTCATTCCTCCAACTCTCCTCTCTCAAAGAAGGGTGTCATCAGGCGAATCCCCGGGACCGCCTGATATGCTCGTAGGCCTCCTGGACCTCCTGGAACCTCCTGGCGGCCAGGTCGACGAACTCCTTGTCCAGGTCGAGGCCGATGAACTTGTCGGGGTGGTACTTCGCGACCAATTTCCTGTAGGCTTTCCTGATCTTCTCATCGCTGTCGCCCGATACGCAGCCCAGGACCTCGTAGGGATCCCTGGCGGGCCTCCTTCCGGCGGGAGGGGGGGAGTAGGAGCGATACCCCCTGCCGCTGTGGCGGCTTGTCTGGGCCATCCACCGGTGGAATAGGTCCGAGAAGGCCCGGTAAACCAGCAGCACAAACACAAGGGGCAGGACCATCCGTAAGAGGCGGACGATAATAAGCATCAGGCGCCGCCCCGGGTGGAGGGACGCTTCCCGTCGGCCAGGGTGAGCTCCTCCAGCAGTTTGCGGGTGTGCTCGATATCTTCCCGGGTCTCTCGCAGCCACCGATTCCTCAGGTCCTGGTCCATCGCCTCGGCCTTGGGGTCCGACCCCAGGAAGGCCAGTTTTTTCTCCTGGATGGCCAACCAGTCACGGAGCTTTCTCTCTCGCTCAAGTCTCTCGCGGTTGAGATGAACCTCGCTGTCCTCATCCACGAACGCCCTGGACATGGAGTCCACCTCCCCTTGAGATGGTGATTACAATGCCCATGGTACGGTCAGTCAATTATACCGGCTCCGACAGCAGTTCAGCGACCTCGCGGCTGAAGGCCGACGGGTCGTCCAGGCTTCCACCCTCGGAGAGGGACGCGAGGCCGAAGAGGATCTTGGCGTACCTCGCTATCCTGGGATCGGAAGGGTCGCCATCATGGATGCTTTTTAATTTCTTGACCAAGGGGTGGGAGGGGTTTATCTCCAGGTTCCTTCTTACCCTGGGAACTTCCTGTCCGGCCGCCCTCAGGAAAGCTTCCATCTGGGGCGTCGGGTCAAAGGCATCTCCCACCAGGCATGACGGCGAAGCCTTGAGACGCGAGGAGACCTTCACTTCCTTCACTTCCCCCGAGAGGGCTTTACCCAGATCCCCCAGGAGGGTTTCCAGGTCTTCCCGCGAAGCTTCCTCGCCCTTTTCTTCCGGTCCGCCCGCTGAGGGGAGTCCGACGGTCCCTCTCGAAAGGGAGGTGATCTTTCTGCCCTTGTATTCATCGACGGCCGGGGACCATATTTCGTCCACGGGGTCGCTGAGGATGATCACCTCGTATCCCTTTTCCGCGAAAGCCTCGAGGTGAGGGGCGCTTTTGCCCACCGTCAGGCTCGGTGCCGTCACGTAGTAGATCTCCTCTTGGCCTTCGGGCATCCTGGCCAAGTACTCCTCGAGGGTCACGGGGCCGTCGGGGGCGGTGGTGTCGAAGAGGGAAACCTCGAGGATCCTGGAACGGTTCCTTTCGTCGGAAAATATCCCTTCCTTGAGGACCTTCCCGAAGTTCTTCCAGAAGGAGAGATAAGCGTCCCTGTCCTCCTTGAGCATTCCGGAGAGGCCCTCGAGGACCTTCCTCGCCACGCTCCTTTTTATGGTCTCCACCTGGCGGCTCTGTTGAAGCATCTCCCTGGAGATATTGAGGGGGAGGTCCTCGGAATCGACGAGGCCCCTGAGGAAGCGGAGGTATTCGGGAACCAATTCCCGGCAGTCGTCCATAATGAAGACGCGGCGGATGTAGAGCTGGATGCCCCTGAAGAGGTCCCTTATGAAGATATCCAGCGGGGCCCGGGAGGGAATGTAGAGCAATGCCCTGAACTCCATCCCGCCTTCGGCCTTGAAGAAGACCCTCCTCATTGGCTTGTTCCAGTCGTGGGTGAGATGCCTGTAAAATTCGTCGTACTCCTCCTCGGCTACCTCTTTCTCCGGCCTGGTCCAGAGGGCCTTCATGGAGTTGAGGGTCTCCAGGGAGCCGTCTTTGGCCTTCATCCTTATCGGCCAGGCCACGAAGTCGCTGTACCGCCTGATAATTTCCCTTATCACGGAGGGGTCGGAATAATCCCTGGCGGTTTCGTCCTCCTCGTCTTTTTTCAGGAAGAGCGTTACGGAAGTCCCCTGGACATCGCGGGAGGCTTCCTCGAGGGTGTAGCTGCCATCGCCGGGCGACTCCCACTTCCAGGCCGCGGCCTCACCCGCCCGGCGCGTCACCAGGGAGACCCTGTCGGCCACCATAAAGGAAGAGTAGAAGCCTATGCCAAACTGGCCTATAAGTTCCTCCGGGAAGGAGCCCGCCCCTTTATCCCTGAGGATGGACAGGTACTCCTTCGTGCCCGACCGGGCGATGGTCCCTATGAAATCCACCAATTCGGCCCGGCTCATGCCGATGCCGTTGTCGGAGATGGTCAGCGTCCGGATCTCGGGGTCGGTCTCGATGAGAATATGCAGATCCTCTGCGAGGGGGGCGAGGTTTTCATCGGTGAGGGCCTCGAAGCGTAGCTTATCCAGCGCGTCCGAAGCATTGGACACGAGTTCCCTGAGGAAGATATCACGGTTTGAGTAGACGGAGTGGATCATCAGGTCCAGGAGTTGCTTGGCCTCGGCCTGGAACTGGAAGGATTCTTTCTCGGACATCACGGGGCCTCCTTGGAAATGGGTTTCATTTTATCGCCGACGCTCCCCTGGAGCGCCCATTGAAAAAAGGGCGGCGGGGTCAACCGCCGCCCCAATGCCTCGATCTCCGGAAGGAGCGATCAGGCTGAAGAGATCGAACTTATTCCTGCTTTAGTTCCAGGACGCGACCCTGGACCGCCTTACTCTTGGGGAGCCTGAGAGAAATAACCCCGTTTTTGAAATTGGCCTGGGCTTTGTCGGGGTCAACCTCGGTAGGAAGGGTCACACAGAGGTTCATGGTCCTGCTGCCCCTTCTCATGTACCAGGTCTTGCCGTCTTCCTCTTCGGCTTTCTCCTCGGCCTTGGAGCTGATATCCACCCTGTCGGAGTACGTCTTGATCTCTATCTGGGACGGGTCGAAACCGGGCGCGTCGATATTCACGACGACCTCATCGTTCTCCTCGTACATGTCGACGGGGACGTACCTCCGCGTCATAGGCCTGATGGCGTCCGAGAAACCCCTGAAAAGATCGTCCATTTCGTCGAATATGCCCATTCCCCTGCCGAACGGAATCAATTGCCTCATGAAAAACCCCCTCCTTTTGCTTGTCTTAAAGGAAGGATACCAGACTTCGTCAGTAAAGGTCAAATATATTAGTCAGTATAGGTTAGTGATTCTCCCCTTGGGGGGGTAAATATCACGATTTTTTACCTGGTTTCCTTTTTTTTTGCAATTTTTCAAGGGTCCTTCTTCTCCTCGATCTTTACCAAACTGTCCTCCTCGAGGGACTCCTCGACCGCTGCCAGGGAGTGGAGGTGCGTCGTGTCGAAGACGGCCACGGGCGTGTCGGATTGCTTTATTAACAGCGGAATCTCGGTGCAGCCCAGGATGACCCCACCGGCGCCCCGGTGGGCCAAGTCTTCTATGATCCGGAGAAAGCGTGCCTTCGAAGCCTCTTTCAACTCTCCCAGGGAGAGCTCCTCGTCGATCACCCTGTTTACGAAGTTCCTGTCATCCTTTTCGGGAACCAGGATCTCCAGGCCATGCCTATCGGCCAGGCGGTCCTTGTAAAAATCGTGCTCCATCGTGAAGATCGTGCCCAAAAGGCCCACCCTTCCGATACCCTTTTCCTTGACGGCCTTGGCAGTCACATCGGCCAAGTGGATGAGGGGGATCGACGCCGTCCCCGAGACGGCCTCGGCCACCTTGTGGATCGTGTTGGAGCAGATCAGGAGAAAGTCCGCACCAAGGCTTTCCAGCCCCAGGCCGGCCTCAGCCACCTTGGCCCCGATCTCCTCCCAGTGCCCTGCCAGCATAAGGGTGTCGATGTCCTGGAAGTCGAAGCTGTGCATCAGGATGCGGGCGGAATGCACGCCGCCCAGCCTCTGGGCGATCTCCTCGTTGATGATGCGGTAGTACTCGATGGTGGATTCCCAGGTCAGGCCGCCGATCAGCCCAATGGTTTTCATGGAGTAGCCTCCTTGTAGGTGATTAACGATTTGCGGTTCTTCAATATTCCCCTCGCGGCCACGATGCCGCTGGCCGAAGCCTGGATGACCCCCCTGGTCACGCCGGCGCCGTCCCCGGAAGCGAAGAGGCCCGGTACGCTGGTCATCAGGTCGCGGTCGAGGGCGAGCTTCAGGCTGTAAAACTTCACTTCCACCCCGTAGAGGAGGGTGTGCTTCCCGTTGATCCCCGGCATGATCACGTCCAGGGCCTGGATCATCTCCAGTATCCCCTTGAGGTGCCT
>JAAYIZ010000196.1 GCA_012523215.1 Thermovirga sp. | reverse complement strand
TATCATCCAGGGGCGACATTCCTTCCAGGCCGAGCAGTTCGGCCAGGACCCTGTTGACCCCCAGGGGGCTTATGTCCCAGTTTGTGTGCGACGAAATGACGGAAAGACGGTTTTCAAGGCAGGCCAGTATCTTTCCCCCTAAGGGCGTCCGGGTCTCGATCTTTCTAAGGGGCTCGAATATCACGGGATGATGAGTGACAATACAGGAACAACCTTTGTCCAAGGCTTCGTCGATAGCCCTGTAGGTCAAGTCCAGGGAGACCGCCAGGCGAGTTACCTCCCAATCGAGACATCCTATCTGCAGGCCGGAGTTGTCCCATTCACAACATGATGAGAAGGGGGCAAAGGTTTCTATCCCTTCGATGACATCCCTGACCCGGAGCATTGTTCTCACCGCCTAAAAAATAAAGCCACCTCAGGTGGCTTTATCATCGTTTTACTTGGTGGGCCCACCTGGACTCGAACCAGGAACCTTCCGGTTATGAGCCGGTGGCTCTGACCAGTTGAGCTATGGGCCCATTCTTGAAAAATCGCGAACCGGGTAAACTCGTTGTATCGCCGAGGTAATTCTACTCTTCGACGGTGATACAACTCACGGGGCAGCTGTCAGCGGCTTCAGGGGCGCACTCCGCCCCTTCGGGACGGATCACCTTTGCCTTTCCGGCGTCCTCGTCAAGTTCAAAAACCTCGGGGCATATCTGTGCACATACACCGCAACCGATACACTCTTCAGTATTGATCTTCACCTTCATGGAGACAAGCCACCTCCTCCCATTGGGAGATTCTATCCCACTTGAGAGTCCACGTCAAACAACAGGCCGTAAGAGCGGGTAAACCCCGAAAGGGCGATCATCGCCGCACCCTTACAACCGGCACCCCGTCGGGGCCCCTCTCCAGTTGCAGCAGAGACCGATAATCGAAAACAGCTTTTTTCTCCGGTTCCGACGCCGCGATAAAAATCCCTATCCCGATCACCTCGGCGCTAAATTCCCTTGCGACAAGAAGCATCCCGGCGGCAGTGCTGCCGCCCCTCATAAAATCATCTATGATGAGGACCCTTTTCCCCGAGGTCAGGAACCTGGTCCCCATGAACATGGTCCTCACCTCGCCGCTCCCGGAGGGATAATGAACCGCCACGGCGGGTCCGTCGCCGGGCCTGTTGCGGAAGCGGCACACGGCCATGGGCACACCCAGGGCATGAGCGGTAAAGATGGCCAAGGGTATCCCCTTTACCTCGGAGGTCATAACCACATCAGGTTCCTTACCGATGAAATCCGAGGCCAGGGCGTAACCCAGGGGGCGAGCGTAAGAGGGATTGAAAAGGATGTCTGAGTAATGGATGAGCATACCGGGAAGGATCCTGTCGCTGGATGAAAGCGTCGCCGCCACTCTCTCGAGAAAGGATGTTCGACCATACCCCGAAAAGTCCAGTTTAAGGGAAGCTCCCCCACTCCTGCCCCTTCCCACCTTCAAGGTTCCGAGTCCCTCTTCGCGAAAGGCTTTATCGATGATGGACATATCATCGCTTATAACGGTCTTGGACACTTCGAACTCTTCAGAAACTCCCGTCAGGGAGATCTGTTTCGAGGGCAAGGCCAAAAAACGCGAGGCTATCCTGATCAGCCTCTCCGTCCGGGAACTCTTCATAACGCAATCACCCCAAGATAAGGATTTTCCGCGCAATACCCGTTTCTTCGAACAACTCCGTGCGGGAAAAGCCAGGGGCATCCCGACCGAAAAGGCAGAAAAAGGCGCTCCCGCTCCCGCTTACCCCCCAGGCCAACGCTCCACCGTCTTCCGCTGCGGCCAGAAGCAATCGGTACCCGGGGCGCGTGGCTTCAAGGACCGGGACAAAGTCATTGGGAAGCAGGCCTATTCTCTCTTGTTTTTTCAGCGATTCCAGGATGTCCAGGGCCTCGTCGTAGGCTTCGTATCCGTTGAGCTTCCATCCTTTTTTCCTGTAAAATTCATCGGCCATCTTGTACATGACAGGCGTTGAACAAGTCCACGCGGGTATGACTATAACCACCTTGAAAAGACCGGCGGCACCTTCAATCTTTTCAAGGGGCTGTTCCCCGATGCCAGTCATGAAGGAGAGGCCGTCACCTTGAAAAAGGAAGGGAACGTCGGAACCGATTTCTGCCAGTTCTTCGACCGAGAATTCGACACTCCACTCCCTGGACATCCATGAAGCCAGCGCAGCGGCATTACCACTTCCGGAGCCAAGCCCGCTCCCGGGCGGAACCTGCTTCCAGATATGCACCTCGATGAAAGGAAGCTGGGGCTCCTTCTCCCTGGCCGCCGTCAGGACCGCCTCGAGGATGTTTCTGCCTTTAACCTCTTGGCCATGAACCCTCACCAGATCCCCCTTGACATTATTTTCGTGGATAGTTCTTAATGTCAACCTTTCCAAGGCGGGCAATCTCATGAAGAGGGAGGCTATCTCGTGCATGCCGTCCTTTCTTGATCCTGTAATTCTCAGGGTCAAGTTTATCTTCCCGGGGGAATTTATTTCAAGGGTCATGATGAACACCTCACAAAAAGAAACCCCGGTGCGAAAGGCACCGGGGGGAAGCGCAATTGCGCGTGATCAGAACTGAATAAGTTTCTTGTTTCCGGGGAGAATCTCCACTTCGACCTCACGGGTGAGCAACTCGGCGTAACTGAAGGACACGGTGCTCCTCTGGGACTCTACGTACAATGTAAAAAGGTGCGGATAAGTCTCGACGATCACGCCCATACGCTCTTCCGTTTTCCTTCTGCCCTTGAGGGCCTTGTACCGCACCTTGGAGCCCTTGTACTCGTTCACCCGGTCCCGGATCGTGGCTAAGCTAGGACTCATCTCAGGTTCACTCCTGTAGTTGATTTCTATCCATTTTACCACAAATTTTTACACATTTCAATGTGGCAGGAAGGAAAATTAAATAGAAATATCATTTTTACCTTTTCCTTAGGATCCGCTTTTCCTGCACCCTCCTTGTCACCCCCATCGAGTCGAGCATCTCGAGGAGAGGGAGAATGTACTTCCGGCTGCTACCGGTGGCATCCCTGACGGAAGCGACGGTGATATCGTCCCTGATGCCTCCAAGTATCCCGACGAGCTCCTCCAGGACTCCCTTGGAGACGATCAGACCACCGGCCGCTAAGAAGATCTGTCCTTGGGATTTCAGGGCTTCCAGGGCTTTTTCCACCTCGTCCTGTCGAAGCCCCGTGCCTTCAGCAACTTCAGCGACCTCCGGCAACTGGAACGATCTGGCTGTACAATAATCCAGGATGGCCGCCCCGGCGGCGCCTTTCCTGGCCGCGTCGCCCGGTGAAAAACCGGAAAGCCTGATCCTCTGGCCTTCGAATTCTATTACTCCCTCTTCGGCCCATCGTTCTAAAATCTTTTTCGCATTGCGGAGCGCCATTTCCGGGAGGACCCTTCGGCAAAGCTCATCGGCCGGCATTCCGGGACTATCCGGTTCTTCCTCGTGATACTCTTTTAAAAACCTCAGGGCCTCGCCCAGTTTCACCCTTGCCGTATCGCCGTTGACTATCAACTCTTCTCCCGACCCAACCAGCAGCAACCTCCCAGCCCCGTCCAAATCCCTGGCCAGGGAGACAATGGCTCCCGGTTCCTCCTGCATCAGAATCACGGCCTGCTCCACCGTCATAACGGGTCGGTCGAAGGCCAGCGCCAGGAGGAGCTCACCAGAATTCCCCGCCCTGGAGACCCTGTCCAGCAGTTCCAAGTGTTCTTTTCGCCCCTTTTTTCCCTTGGGCCTCCTGGCAAAGGGCATCAACACCTTTCCACCACCTATCGTCGTCAAAGGGCTGTAGAAACGAATTATGAAGGGCTCTCCCCTGACGGCCACGACCGGTGTTTCCGTGACGATCTGGGCAAAAGCCTGCATCCCCGGTTCGATCCTGTCCCCCTTCAACAGGGCGATTCGGCCCACCGTATCGGTGGTTCCAAGGTGGACGCGTACTCTCTGCCAGTGATGCAAGGGATCCGGCGAGGAAGCCAGTATCTTCAGGTCGACATCAAACCTGCTCGACGAGGCAAATGTCCCCGGGGTGCAGAGGACGTCCCCTCTTTCCAGCTCCGAAAGCGAGACCCCTCCAAGGCTCAGGGCGACCCTTTGTCCGCTCCGGGCTTCTTCCACTGGGTTGTCGTGGACGTGGACGGAACGGACCTCCGTCTTCATTCCCCTTGGCAGGACCGACAGGACGTCGTCCTTCCTCACCCTCCCCCGATAAGCGGTGCCCGTGACGACGGCTCCGAAACCCTTCACCGGGAAGGCCCTGTCAATAGGCATGAAGAATGGGCCCCCGGAGTCCCTTGGTGAAATACGCTCCACCAGCTTTTCGAGGGCTTCGAGGAAGGCGGCCAGGTTGTACCCCGTCACCGATGAGACGGGAATCACCTCTGCCCCCTCGAGGAAAGTCTCCCTCACTTCTTCCTTCACCTCTTCAATGGCCAATTCCAGGAAATCCTTTTCCACGAGGTCGGCTTTTGTCAAAGCGATCAACCCGTGCTCGACGCCTATCAGGCCGAGGATCTCGAGGTGTTCCCTTGTTTGGGGCCTCACTCCCTCGTCGGAGGCTACGACGAGGATGACACCATCAACCCCGGCAGCGCCCGCGACCATCTGCCTTATGAACCTTTCGTGACCTGGAACATCGACAATACTTATGGTTTTGCCGCTTGGAAGGGTAAGGGGGGCGAATCCGAGTTCAATGGTTATCCCGCGGCGTTTCTCATCCCTCAACCTGTCGCAGTCCACTCCGCTCAGCGCCCGGACAAGGGTGGTTTTGCCGTGGTCGATATGACCCGCGGTACCCAGTACAATGGAGATCTCAGTTTTCCCTGTCATGATCCACTTCCCGGGTCAAAAGACTTTCAAGAGCCTCGATCACATCCGGTCCATCTCCTTTGAGCAAGGTCCTGGCATGGAGAAGGATCTTTCCCTCTTTAGCCGACGCGATTACGGGCACAGGCGCCCTTCGTAGTCTCTCCAGCGCCGAACCGTCGGAAATCCCTTCGGGCGGTTCCACCTCCACCCCAAATCCTTCCAGGACCGCGGTAGGATAGGCTCCCCCGCCTACCGCGTCCTCGGTCGCGACCACCCTTGCCTGGAAGCCGGTGTGGCGCTTTATCCTCGAGGCCAAGTTTCGGGCCCTTTTCTTCAGGATCTCACCCGGCTGAGTGATAAGCCCCAGGGTCGGTATCTCCTCCGTTTTACCTTCCATGTAAAGCCTCAATGTGGCTTCGAAAGCGGCCAACGTCATCTTGTCGACCCTCAGCGTCCTCAGGAAGGGGTATTGGCGAATCCTGTCCAAAAGTTGATTCCCGCCGGCGATCACGCCAATCTGGGGACCGCCAAGCAGCTTGTCACCGGAAAAGGTCACCAGGTCCACCCCTGACTCCACGCACTGTCTGACCGTCGGCGCTCCCTGGAG
>JAAYIZ010000195.1 GCA_012523215.1 Thermovirga sp. | reverse complement strand
GGATTGAGCTCCGACAGATAGGCGTAAGGGACGAATCGAAGGTGATAAAGGGGATCGCCCCCTGCGGAATGCCCTGCTGCTGTAGTTACTGGCTGAATCGATTCGCTCCGATCTGCATAAGGATGGTTAAGGAGCAGAACCTTGCCCTGAATCCGGCCAAAATATCTGGAATTTGCGGGCGACTGATGTGCTGCATGGGTTACGAACACGAAATTTACCGGGAGCTTTGGAAAAATCTGCCCAGTCCCGGTTCAAAGATAAAAACGCCTTCTGTCAACTACGTGGTTTCCGGCGTCGATGTCGCGGGACGGAAGGTCAGGGTTACATCGCCCGGCGCCGCGGAACTGCTCATCGATGTGGACGATTTCACTGATTTCCGGGAAAAAGTGACCAGGGGGGAGATATGGGAAAGCGACAAGGGCCTACCGGTTCTTCCCGCAGAAGATTTCCATGAACAGGGCATTCCCGATAAAATTAGCGAAGAGTGCGATGATGAGGGCACGTCGGAAAAGGAAGTCTCCGCAGAAAAGGCCATAGAAGGCGATCCAAGGGAAAGGTCAGGTTATGCCAAGGGTGGAAAGGCCTCCCGCGGACGACGGAGAAAAAAGAGAACCCCGGAAGTCAAAAGGTCAGACGGCGGCGGCAAACCCGTAAGCGCGGTTGAACCGCAAACCGGGGCTCGATCGGCCGATATGCTCAAGGCTGCCGGGACCGGTGACAAGAAGCGGAGCCGACGCCGCAGGCCCAGGAGCCCCAAGAAGGTTGACGGAGACAATCGCGAATGATGTCCTCCATCCGGAGGTGAAGTGGTTTTGTTCAGCGGACTGAGAGAACACCTTGATAGGGTGAGCAAAAGATGGGGTATCCCGGCCATCCTTTCCGATCCTTCCAGGGACGGAATCTTATGGGAATCCCTTGAAGAGCTCCTCCTTGCGGGTGATGTCGGCGTAAGCATGACGGAACGGATAATCGATACCCTTCGCGCAAAGGCAGCAGCCCGAGGAACCAACGTCGATGAAGCGAGTTTATTGTCCACTGTGCTCTGCGAGATGATTTCGGAAGTAAAAGGGACGGGTGAACCAATCCGTTTTTTATCGGCACCGACGGTGGTTATGCTCATCGGCGTCAATGGGAGCGGCAAGACGACCACCGCGGCGAAGCTCGCCTGGGGCCTCGGACGGGAAGGCAGGAAAACGCTCCTCGCCGCAGCTGATACTTTCCGCGCTGGAGCTGCAGAACAGCTCCGAGGCTGGGGGGAAAGGGCCGGAGTAAGAGTGGTGACTCATCCTTCTGGCGGAAACCCCGGAGCTGTCGTTTTCGATGCCATCAAGGCAACGGAAGCGCGTGGGTATGATTGCCTGATCGTGGATACGGCCGGAAGGCTTCATAATAGGAGTAATTTGATGGAAGAAATGGCCAGAATATCGGACATTATCGAAAAGAACTGCGCGAGTTGGGTTCGCGAAACCTTCCTGGTGATAGATGCTGTTACGGGTCAGAATGGCCTAAGGCAGGTTGAAGCTTTCGGAAAGGTGGTCCCGATCACGGGCCTGGTGATGACGAAGTATGATCATACGGCTAAGGGAGGGGTAATTCTCTCGGCCGGCCACGAACTAGGCGTTCCGATCCGTTACGTCGGACTGGGAGAGGGTTTGGAGGACCTGGTCCTTTTCCGCCCGGATGAATTCGTAGAAGCTCTTCTGAAAAACACCGGAAGGGAGGAGTGACCTCGATGCAGCCTGCTGTGGTCAGGATTACGGGGGTTCTCCACCCGGATCCTGACTGGCTCGAGTGGACCGCTGCCATGCTTTCCCATGAGTGGGGCCCCGTAGGTAGGCGAAGCGAAACTTTTCCCTTCGATCATACTGACTATTACAACAGTATTTCTCCTGCCCTCTTCAGGACCTTCCTTTCCTTCCAGGGCCTGGTCGGGGCCGGGGGATTGGCGGATTGGAAGAATTTCTCCTGTGCAGCGGAAAAAATGAGTGGTGAGAGCCGCAAGGTTAATATCGACCCAGGCTATGTAAATGGTTCCCGGCTGGTCTTGGCTTCGACAAAGGACCATGCCCACAGGATATTTCTTCGGGACGGGATATTCGCCGAGGTGACGCTGCGTTATATGAAGAGAAGGTGGGTCGCTTTCGACTGTACCTTTCCTGATTTTTCCAGCGGTTTGTACGACGGTTTTCTTGACGACGTGAGGATGGATTGGCTGAACTTGACATCTTCAACCGGGGGGAGTTGGATTCCTTGATCGAAAGATATCGAACCGTAGATATGGAGAGCCTCTGGTCGCAGGATAACCGCTACAGGACCTGGCTAGAGGTCGAGTTAGCCGTATGCAGGGCCTGGGCAGAGCATGGGGTCATACCCGAGGACTCGCTCAGGAATATTCTCCAAAGGGCGGATATAGACCTGGAAAGGATCAGCGAGCTCGAAGAGGCAGTCCACCACGACATGATTGCCTTCGTCACTGCCGTCGCAGAAAAGGTCGGTCCCGATGGGAGGTACATTCACCTGGGCCTGACCAGCAGTGATGTGATCGATACAGCCTCTTCTCTCCTCATGGTGAGGTCGATAAGGTTGATCCTGGGCGAGCTGGAACTGCTTTCCCGGGAGATCCTTTCGAAGGCTTTTAGGTACGGTCATACTCCTTGCATGGGAAGGACCCATGGCGTCCATGCCGAGCCCATCACTTTCGGCCTCAAACTCCTCAACTGGTACGAGGAACTTCGAAGGGATCGGAGCCGGTTGCTTTTCGCCATTGAGACGGTGGGAGTGGGAAAGATTTCCGGAGCGGTCGGAACCTACGCTCACTGTCCGCCGCCAATTGAGGAAAGGGCCTGCAACCTCCTGGGCCTTTCCCGCGCGAAAGTATCCACCCAAATACTTCAACGGGATCGCCACGCCCAGGCGATCTGCGCCCTGGCCATCCTGGGATCGGGGCTGGAAAGAATAGCCCAGGAGGTGAGACATTTGCAGAGGACGGAAGTACTCGAGGTCCTCGAGCCTTTTTACCAGGGACAGAAAGGTTCCTCCGCGATGCCTCACAAGAGAAATCCCATTCTATGCGAAAGGATCTGCGGAATGGCAAGGCTGCTCAGGGGTCACACCCTGGCGTCACTGGAGAACATCCCGCTCTGGCACGAAAGAGACATCAGCCACTCCTCGGTCGAGAGAGTGGTGTGGCCCGATGCGTTCAACCTCGCCCATTATATGCTCAAGAAAACCCGGGAGGTCGTGGAAGGTATGACCGTCCTCGAAGACAGGATGGAGAAAAATCTTGGCCTTCTCAAGGGACTTGTGTTCAGCCAGAGGGTCCTCTTGGGCCTTCTCGAGAAAGGGTTTTCCCGCGAGGAAGCCTACGCTATTGTTCAGGAAGCCGCCCTGCTTAGCCTGGAAAAAGGTGAGTCCTTCCTGGAGATGCTCGAGAGGGACCCGAGGGTTTCGGAATCCTTCAAGGGGCAGGAATTGCGATCCCTGTTCGACATAGATTATTACCTGCGATTCATTGACGATATTTTCGAGAGATTTTCCGCCGGGAAAGCCTCCACCGGCGATGAGGATACGACAAGAGAGGAGGGTTTTGAATGAACAAGCCCGAAAGGAATATGGCCCTGGAATTGGTGAGAGCGACCGAAGCCGCCGCCATGGCCGCCGGTCGCTGGATGGGCCGAGGTGATCGCAATGCTTCGGATAACGCCGCTGTCAACGGCATGCGTTACATGCTCAACACCATAGAGATGAACGGCTTCATCGTCATCGGCGAAGGCGAGAAGGACGAAGCGCCCATGCTCTTCAACGGAGAGAAACTCGGAACGGGTGACCCTCCCGAAGTTGATATAGCCGTGGACCCCATCGACGGAACCAGGCTTCTTTCCCTGGGAAGGCCTAATGCCATAAGCGTGGTCGCTCTTTCGGAACGGAACACTCTCTTCGATCCGAAGCATATTTTTTACATGAACAAGATAGCCGTGGGACCCGCTGCCGCAGGCGCGATCGATATCGAAGCTCCCATCCAGGACAACCTCTCCCGGGTGGCCAAGGCGCTCAACAAGGCCATGGAGGATGTCACTGTCGTCGTTCTCGACAGGCCCAGGCACGAACGGTTGATCACTGAGATCAGGGAGGCGGGGTCCAGGATCAGGCTTATTTCCGACGGGGATATCGCCGGGGCCCTCATGACATGCAAAACTGGAAGCGGTATTGACCTCCTGGTGGGTGTAGGGGGATCTCCGGAAGCCGTGATCAGCGCCTGTGCCCTGAAGTGCGTGGGAGGGAACATGCAGTGCAAGTTGTGGCCAAGGAACACCGAGGAGGCCGCCCGGTGCAGGGAATTGGGGATGGACCTGAACGCGGTCCTTTCCATCGACGACCTAGTTACCTCGGACAACGTGTTTTTCGCCGCCACGGGCGTGACCGACGGGGAGATGCTCAAGGGCGTGAGGTACGAGGGGGATAGGATCTATTCCTACTCGATCGTGATGCGATCGAAGAGTGGAACCATAAGGTACGTGGACGCCATTCATAGCCTTAAAAAACTGGACCTCATAAGCAGCATAGATTACGGCCCAAAGTTCGAATAAAAAAATCGGTGGCACCGATGGGGGTTGCGGCTGCTTCAGCTGGGATCGGGAAGACCTTGGAAGGTTTCCCTGCTTAGCCGGCCTTGTTACCCCAGTGGGCGGAAGCCACCGCAGCCTGGCCCACGGAGACGCATTCGTCGTTGGGCGAAAGAACGCGGTGGATAAGGGGCTTGAGCCCTTTCCTTTCCAGTAAGGGGAGGACAAGAGAGAGCAACCGTTTATTCTGCCATACGCCTCCGGAGAGCGCCGTTTCCCTGACCCCGGTTCTCTTGGAGAGTTCGAGGGCGATGTCGGACAGTGTCTTGGCCAGCCCGAAATGGAACGCTGATGAAGCCTTGCCCGGACCCAGATGGAGGCCCTCCGCAACGAGCCATTTTATGAGGGGCTTCCAATCCAGGATGATCAGCCCGTTCTCTTCCCTTATTTCGAAGGGAGCGGGACGGGAGTTGCCTATGGCCGCAGATTCAAGCTCCATCGCCGCCTGCCCCTCGTAGGAGACCTCCTCCCGTATCCGCAGCATGGCCGAAACGGCGTCAAATAGCCTGCCGGAAGAGGAAGTCCGAGGGGCAGCGTCAAGGGTGGAAAGGATTTTCCCAAAGAAATGCCTTCGGGTAGGCCAAAGTCTTTCCGCGGTTCTTTCCGCGTCTTCCCGGCCAAGGGCCCTCTCCATCAGGGCCAGGGCGAATCGCCAGGGCTCCAGCACGGACCTGTCGCCGCCGGGGAGGGGCGCCTCCTCAAAATGTCCCAGCCTTGCGAAGGTTCGGGCATCGCCGAGGAGGAATTCCCCTCCCCAGACGTGTCTGTCGCTTCCCAGGCCGGTTCCGTCCAGTATGATTCCCAGCGCTTTCCCCTCAAACCCATTCTCGACAAGGCATGCCGCCATGTGGGCATGATGATGCTGGACGAGGAGAGTTTCTTCCGGATTTCCCATTACACGCTTGGCGATATCCGTACAGGCGTAGGATGGATGGAGGTCCGCCGCCAGGAGGGTCGGCTTCAAGTCGAAGAGTTTGATAAAATGCCTCAGGGCTTTTTCGTAGTAAACGGCGGAATCGAGCTGCTTCATATCCCCGATGTACTGGCTGGGGAAAATTGCCCTGCCCCTGGCCAGTGAAAAGGTAGATTTCATCTCGGCCCCGGCGGCCAGGATTTGGGGCATCCCCCTTTTGGTCAAGATCGGATGGGGGACATAGCCCCGTCCCCGTCGGAGCAATATGGTTCTTTTGCCCGCCGGAGCGATTACCGTGTCGTCTATTTTCATGATTATTGGCCTGTCGTGGACAAGGAAAAGATCAGCCACTCCCTTTAACTTTTCGAGCACTTCCCCGTTTTCGGAGATCAGGGGTTCGTCGCTCAGGTTGGCACTGGTCATAACCAGGACTGGGAGTTCTTCCATAATCAGGTGGTGCAGAGGCGTATAGGGCAGCATAATGCCCAGGGAATCCTGGGAAGGGGCCACGTGATTGGATATTTCGGAGATGGGTTTGCGGGGACAGATTACGATCGGACGCCTCGGGGAATTCAAAAGTTGCCTGGAGTAGGGAGACAGGAACACCAGCCTTCCAGCGGAAACGTCATCCCTTGTCATCAGGGCGAAAGGTTTGGCCGGTCTTTTTTTTCTCGTCCTCAAATTGAGCACAGGGATGTCCTCGGGAAGGCAGGCAATATGGAAACCGCCAAGGCCCTTCAGGGCGACGATACTTCCACAACTCAGGGCACGGATGCTTTCGCGCAGAGCCCTGTCGCCTTCTTCCAAAAGGGAACCGTCACAGGCCAAGAGGGAAAGGCGTGGCCCGCAATCCTCACAGGCTATCGGCTGGGCGTGGAACCGGCGATTTTTAGGATCGTGGAATTCAGACCTGCATTTTTCGCAAAGGGCGAAACCGGACATGGATGTATAGGGTCGATCGTAGGGGAGGCCCTCGATTATGGTGAACCTGGGGCCGCAGTTGGTACAGTTCGTGAAGGGGTAGCGAAATCTCCTATTCCGTGGTTCGTGCATTTCTCCAAGGCAGTCAGCGCAGGTGGCAATATCCGGGGGAAACAGGGCATTCCCATCCTCCGAACCCTCGCTTTCCAAAATTTTGAAGATCCGTGGGCCGGTCTCGGTGGTCAACTCGTCGAGGTCGATCGCGATTGACTGAATGTGGCCCAGGGTGGGACAATCGGTCTGCAGCCGTTCGATATACGAATCGATGCTTTTTGGGTTGCCGAAGAGTTCTATTGATACGCCAGCGGAAGTGTTCCTTACGGAACCCCCAAGACCGATCTCGTCTGAAAGCCTGCTGCAGAAGGGGCGAAAGCCTATACCCTGTACCACCCCGGAAACCTGAAGCCTTACATGTCTTTCCATTTTTCTCCTCCGGTCTCCGGGAATTGTAATGCCCAGCCCCCTGGGGCTCAAGCCCTTGCGCCCCTCTCAAGATGAACCGGAGGGCTCCGGGGGTCGAATTCGAAGGGAGCAACCAAAAATATGGACCTTTTCAAAGCTCATGCCATCGATGCCAGCGAGATTTTTAGGAATCTCGAGGTTGACCCTGAAAAGGGGCTCGACCTTCAGAGGGCGGAAACGTTGGCCCAACTATATGGTCCGAACCAGATCAACCCCGAGGAACCTGCTCCCTGGTGGGAGAAACTGTTAAGGCAGTTCATGACGCCCATGATCTATCTCCTGGCGGCAGCAGCTTTGATCAGCCTCGTCATGGGAGAGAACCTCGACGCTGCCGCGATCTTCGTGGTCATACTGATAAACGGTGGCATCGGTTTCGTTACGGAGTTCCGAGCGGAAAAAGCCCTCTTGGCGCTTAGAGAAATGATCTCACCCACCGCAGTCACTCTCAGGGGAGGGATAACCAGGGCTGTCAGTGCCTCAAGCCTTGTACCGGGTGACATAATACTGCTCGAAGCGGGTGACGTGGTTCCTGCCGACGCCCGTATTTTCGAGCAGTACAACCTGGGAGTGGACGAATCAGCCCTGACAGGAGAATCCTTCCCCGTGGATAAAACCGAGGAGACACTTCCGATTAAAGCGGAACTGGCCGACCGAAGGAACTGCCTCTTCTCGGGGACCTCGGTCGTGAGAGGGTCAGGAAGGGCAGTCGTTTTCGCGACCGGGATGAAGACCGAAATAGGCAGGATCAGCTCGCTACTCTCCACGGTGAGTCAAAAAGAGACCCCCCTTGAAGAACGCCTGGCCAGACTTGGTGTTTTACTGATCAAGATGGTCGTCGGCATAGCGATTCTTGTGACGGGGCTGGGGATCCTTCAGGGTAGGGGAATCCTCCGCATGATCGAGACCGGTATCGCTCTGGCTGTGGCAGCCGTGCCCGAAGGGTTGCCCTTTGTCGCCACCATGACCCTGGCTATTGGAGTCCACCGAATGGCCAAGAGGAACGCTCTCGTAAGGAACCTGTCTTCTGTGGAGACCCTGGGTTCCACGACGGTGATCTGCACCGACAAGACGGGCACCCTTACCATGAACGACATGATGGTGGGAGCCGTGGACCCCGCCCATCCGGAATGCGAAGAACTGCTCCTGCGGGCCTCGATCCTTTGCAACAAGGCCCACCTTGACGGCGGTTCCTGCCTGGGTGACCCGATGGAGGGGGCTCTTCTGCGATATGCTCTTTCCCGGGGGATAGACGTGGAAGCGATGAGGAGAGCCACGCCGATCCTGAAGGAAGAACCCTTCGATTCCCGGACTATGAGGATGATCACCTGGCACAGCGATGGTATCGCGGCCAAGGGAGCGCCCGAAAGAATCCTGGATCTGTGCCGGAGCGTCTGTGCCGCCGGCGGCTCCGTTCCCTTTGGGGAAGAAATGAAAAGGGATTGGGCGGAACGGACCGAGGCCCTGGCTGCCAGGGGAATGCGGACCCTGGCCTTCGCCTGGGGCGAGGACGAGGAAAACCTCGCTTTCCTCGGGATAACGGGCATCTTTGATCCTCCCAGGCCTGAAGTGAGAGATTCGGTCAACTCCTGCATCGATGCGGGAATCCATGTCATCATGGTGACGGGTGACCACCTGGTGACTGCCAGGACTATCGCCGCTGAGGTAGGCATCCTTGGGCAGGGCGGAATGAGAGTCCTCTCAGGTTCAAAGCTGGCCGAGATGGATGAGAGTGACTTCGCATCGCAAGCAAGGGAGATTGCCGTCATCGACAGGGTTACCCCGGAACACAAGCTCAAGATAGTGAAATCGCTCCAGCAATCCGGCGAGGTCGTGGCCATGACCGGCGACGGGGTTAACGATGCGGTAGCTCTAAAACAGGCTGACGTCGGAATCGCGATGGGGATCCAGGGAACGGAAGTGAGCAAGGAGGCCTCCGATATCATCCTGCAGGACGACTGTTTTTCAACGATTGTGGTGGCCATAGCGGAGGGAAGAAAGATCTTTGACAACATCAGGAAATCGGTGCTCTACCTCCTGTGTTGCAACCTGAGCGAGGTAGTCGTGGTCCTGGGAGGCATTGTTCTGGGCCTTCCATCGATTCTCCTTCCGCTCCAGATATTGTGGATCAACCTCGTCACCGACGTGGCGCCGGCTCTTGCTCTTGCCTTGGATCCGGCCGAGCCGGACGTGATGAACAGGCCGCCCAAGAAGAGGCAGGAGGATATCCTCTCCCGATGGCACCTGGGAAATATTGTCTTTTACGGTTTGATCATTTCTCTGGGAGTTTTTGCGGCTTACGGGCTTTCCATCCGTTTTCACCCCGGCGATCCCGCTCGGGCGACAGAATTATGCTTTCATACCCTTGTATTTGCGCAACTCTTCTTTGTGTTCAACGTCAGGAACCGCTCCTTACTGCGAGATCCGGGGCAAATCCTTGCAAACGCCTGGCTCCTGGCGGGCGTGGGCTTTTCTGCCTTCCTCCAGGTTTTCATCGGTTACGTCCCGATAATGCAGACCCTATTAGACATAGAACCCCTGTCGCTCAACGAGTGGGCAACAGTGATCTTTTGCGCCCTTCTTCCAACCGCTGTTGCCCAGGCTAGAAAGTTGTTCCGCAAGGATATGATGAGGTGACCCGCCAATGAGGGCCGTGATCGGTATCAGCGGTGGTGTAGACAGTGCCGTCGCTGCGGCACTCCTCCTCGAAGAGGGTTTTGATGTCGTCGGCGTTCATCTTCGTATCCACAGTTCTCCCGAGGTGGAGAAGCGCATTGAAAGGATCGCCGCCACGCTGGGAATAGACTGTCAATCGCTGGAAGTGGAGGGTCTTTTCAGGAGAAAGGTGCTCCTGCCCTTTTTCGATGATTATAGAAAGGGATATACCCCCAACCCCTGCGTGATCTGTAACGAAGAGGTCAAGTTCGCCTCGCTCCTTTCTACGGCCCAGGAAATCGACGCCGAAATTATCGCTACGGGACACTACGCGCAGGTATCCATCGGATCTGGAGGTCCGACCCTTGCCAGGGGTTTCGATCGCACCAAGGACCAAAGTTACATGCTCTACAGGATACCGCGGCGTTTCCTGGGGAATTTGCGATTTCCCCTGGGGGAAATGACCAAAAGGATGGTCGAAGAGATGGGCGAAAAGCGGTTTCCCGGATTGTTCCGGGGGGTGGCGGAGAGCAATGATATTTGTTTCATCCCCCGGGGGGGACTAACAGAGTTGGTCGAGGGCGCCGCAGGGCCTTTCCCACCCGGCAGGATAATAGACCTTACTGGGGCAGTTCTGGGGCGGCACGGGGGGTTAAACAGGTTCACCATAGGGCAGAGGAAGGGGCATTCCCTTTCGGACGGCCCCTGGTTCGTGGTAGAAAAGAGAGTCTCCGATAATGAACTGGTGGTGGGAAGACGAGAGGACCTCGTCGTGGAAAGGTTGACCTGCAGCGATTCCGTCTGGCACGGAGATCCCCTTTCGGACTTGCATCTCGAAGGTTGCCACAGGTACCGAAGCAGGCCTTCTCCCTGTATCATGGAGCATGCCGATGCTCGGACCTTTTCCTGCCGTTTCCCGGGGGGAGTTAGCGGTGTGGCGCCGGGACAGTCCCTCGTTCTTTATTATAATGACAAGGTTTTCGGTGGTGGTATCATAAAAACAGCAGAGAAAGGGGGGCCATCAGGCCATGAAGAATACCGATAATCTTTTGACAGCCGAACAGCTGAGAAAAAGGACCGAGTCGGGTTCGCTCGGTTTCGAGACCACTTTGGACGTACCCTGTCTCGAAGACCTGATCGGCCAGGAAAGAGCAGTACAGGCCATGACCTTCGGCATGGCGATAAAAAACAGCGGCTACAATATTTTCGTCGTGGGCGATCACGGCAGCGGTCGCACAACCTATACCCTGGAGAGGCTGCAGGAACAGGCTGATTCCGAACCGTCTCCGAAGGATTATATTTATGCCTTCAACTTCGACAATCCAGAAGAACCCCTGGCTATAGACCTCCCCCCAGGCCAGGCCAAGGACCTGGCCTCACACCTGGAAGAACTCGTGGAAGAGCTCAAAAGCACGCTCAGCAAGGCCTTCGAGAACAGCCAGTATGAAGATGCCAAAGCTCAACTGGTGAAGGAATTCCAGGAACAGGTTAACCAGATCATGGAAGAGCTGAGGTCCTGGGCGAAGGACAAGGGTTTTGTAATCAAGAGAACTCCCCAAGGTTTTGTGAATATTCCGATGACCCACAAGGGACACGGCAAGGCCATCGGAACCGAGAAGGCCGATCAACCCGCCGAGGAAGAGCCAAAGGAACAAAAGAGCGGGACTGATCTTCCTTCTCCCGAATCGAGGCCGGATGACAAGGAAGAATTGACGGAGATGATCCAGGAGGACTTCGAGTCGCTGACGGAGGATGAAAAAAAGACCCTGCAGGCGGTATCCGAGGAAGTATCCCAAAGGACCCTTGAAATCCTCAGGAGGATCCGCGACCTGGAGAAGGCCCTGAAGGAGAAGATCAAGAAATTGGAGGCCGAGATCTCCCGAGCGGCGATAGGGCCCTATCTCCAGGAAACCCGGGAAAGATTTGGCAAGGAGAGCAAGATCGGGAAGTGGCTGGACGCCCTTTCCGAGGATATCATCTCCAACTTCAACATGTTCATAGCCGCGGCGAGGGACGAGGGCGCCGACGTCGATTTTTCGAGATACCTGGCCAATGTCTTTGTGTCCAACGACCCCTCCGAGGGCGCTCCGGTCATATGGGAGACCAACCCCACCTACTACAATCTCTGTGGCAAGGTAGAGTATGAAAGCCGACAGGGAATGCTCACCACCGACTTCCGGAAGATCATCCCTGGGGCAATCCACAGGGCCAATGGCGGCTATTTGGTGCTGCAGGCAGAAGAGGTGCTTAGGAATTTCCTGTCTTGGGACGCCCTCAAGAGAGCTCTCAAAACGGGAGAACTGGTGATTGAAAACCTGGGGGAACAGCTTGGCGTTATTCCCGTCTCCTCTCTCAGGCCGGAGGCAATACCCGTAGATCTCAAGGTGGTCATGATCGGAACGAGGTACCTCTATCATCTTCTCATGATTTACGACCCCGAATACCAGAAGCTTTTCAAAATCAAGGCTGACTTCGACATAGACATGCCAAGGGACGAGGAAACAGAAAGGCAGATGGCCTGCTTCGTAGCCGGTTTTGTCAACAAGGAGAACCTGCTTCCCTTTTCTTCTGGCGCCGTGTCGGAGCTGATAGAATGGTCCGCCAGGCTATCGGGCAACGAGAACAGAATGTCCACCCAGTTCAACAAAATTGCCGAACTCATCGTCGAATCCTCGGCCTGGGCAACGGAAGCGGAATTGGATGTTGTTGGGGCCGAACAGGTCAGGAAGGCTCTGCGGGAGAAAACCTTCAGGGCGAACCTGGTAGAGGAGAAGATCAGGAGGGCCTTCGCCGAGGATTCCTTCAGGATTCTCACCGATGGAGCGGTGGTGGGCCAGATCAATGGACTCACCGTGGTGGATATGAGGGACCACGTCTTCGGACATCCCGTCAGGATTACGGCAAATGTCTACATGGGAGCCGAGGGGATAGTCAACATCGAGAGGGAGGTCAAGATGACGGGTCCGATCCACAACAAGGGACTCCTGATCCTCGGCAGCTTCCTGGGCAGAAAGTTCGCCAGGGATTTTCCACTCTCCCTTACGGCCAGGATAACCTTCGAGCAGACCTACGGAGGCATTGAGGGGGATAGCGCGTCTTCCACGGAATTGTACTGCCTTCTCTCCGCCCTCGCAGAAGTGCCCCTCAAACAAGGTATCGCCGTTACCGGTTCCGTCGATCAACATGGGAATATCCAGCCCATCGGGGGTGTCAACGAAAAAATTGAGGGGTTCTTCGAATACTGCCGCGTAAGGGGTCTCTCCGGGGATCAGGGAGTCATCATCCCTCAACAGAACGTAAAAAACCTGATGCTTTCCCACGAGGTCATCGACGCGGTATTGTCCGGCCGGTTCAGGATTTGGGCTGTCTCGACCATCGAGGAGGGAATCTCGATCCTAACCGATGATGCGCCGGGGGAGATGAACGATAAGGGAGAGTACACCCCCGGAAGCATTTACTCCAAAGTATACAGCAAGCTGGAGGCTTGGTACGAGAAGTCCCTGAAGCAGAGAAAGAACTCGGGTCCCGGCGAAAAGACCAGTCCCAGGGGCGAAAAGAATAACGAAGGCGAGGACGAGAATCAGAAATGATGGTTTTCACCAGGCCTTCCATGAGAATCGTTAAATCCTGCCTGGACGATCTGGAAAGTGCCTGGAAGCAGGGAGAGGCCGCTCATGGACCCTATTCGGATGAGCCCCTCGATGGCCTCATCCTCACGATCCTCTCCCAGAACACCAACGACAGGAATCGGGACAGGGCCTTCGCTTCCCTGAAGGCCTATTTTAATTCCTGGGAGGAGACCGCCGCGGCCTCGGCCCAGGAAATCAGCGATGTCATCCGATCCGGTGGTTTGTCCAACATAAAGGCCCGGAGGATCCTCCAGGTGCTGGAAAAGGTCCATCTCAAGTTCAATGCCTACTCTTTGAAGGCAATGCGGGGATGGGAGACGGAAGATATCAGGAGATTCCTCGAGGACATCCCTGGAGTTGGGGCTAAAACGATCGCCTGCGTCCTCCTTTTCGACTTGGGACGCCCCGCCTTTCCCGTAGATACCCATATCGCCAGGGTAACGAAACGCCTGGGCTGGGCGGGGGCGGGTATGTCGCCGGAAAAAATCCAGTTTCTGATGGAGGAAATAGTGCCCCGGGAGCGCTACAACGAGGCTCACCTGAACCTGATAACCCATGGCAGGAAGCTTTGTACATCCAGGAAAGCCTTCTGCGAGGAATGTCTCCTGCGGGATCGCTGTCCCTTCCCGGGAAGAAAACAGGAAGGTTGATGGGACGACCTCCCTTTGTGGTGTCCTGCGTTCCCTGCGACTCCTACGGCAGGACGGCGGCGGAGGAAGCGGTGAGAGAAGCGTTCCGGCTCTGTGGTTTCTTTCCGCTGGAAGCTGTCCCGACCCTTCTCAAGGCCAACCTCTTGTCGCCGAGTGATCCTTCCAGGGCGGTGACAACCCATCCCGAGATACTGAGAGCCCTTTTGATGGAATTGATCAGGGCCGGCTGTCCCGATGTCATGATCGGAGACAACCCTGGATATATTTTCCGTCACCAAGAGAAGGCGCTTTTCCAGAAAACCGGTGTGGCGGAGATTTGCCAGGGCTTACCAGTGCGGTTCGGACTCCTTTCAAGCGATGGTTTCGTGGAAGTCCGACCACCAAGGGCCGGAATACTTCAAACCGTCAGGATCTCGGCAATGATGATGAATTTTCCACGCGTCATAGGGGTCTCGAAGCTCAAGACCCACGTGGAGACCGAGATGACGGGAGCGATTAAGAACCTATTCGGCGCCGTCGATACGGATACCAGGAAAAAAGCCCACGGAGCAAGATCCAGAGCCTTCCTCCCCGAGGCGATAGTCGATATCTTTTCCGTCAGGATCCCCGATTTCTTTGTTCTCGACGCCGTGGAAGGAATGGAGGGCTGGGGACCCTCCCATGGGAAACCAAAGAGGGTTGGCTGGGTTGCCGCTTCCTCCAACGCGTTGGCCCTGGATTATGTCCAGGCGACGATGATGGGTTTCAGCGATCCTCTCGATATTCCTCTCCTTTCAATTGCCTCGAAGAGGATGGATGGGCCATCCGGAAAGGAAGATATCGAACTCCGAGGAGCCCATTGGGAGGACCTCCCCTGCGAGGGGTTCCAACGAGCTCCCTCTTTCATAAGGTGGGTACCCTCCTTTTTTAGAGGAGTTGCCCATCATATGGTAAGACTTAAGCCAGGCCTCAACAGGGTGGCCTGTATAAAATGCGGCATTTGCGAAAAGGTATG
>JAAYIZ010000194.1 GCA_012523215.1 Thermovirga sp. | reverse complement strand
GCCCCATCCCTACCGGCGTATTCATCGGTGACGAGGACGGTCTTGATCCCGCTCTGCTCAGCCTTACGACAATTCATGATCAGATCCGTATCGGGGTTGCCGAAGCCTTCCTCGCTTATGATCACGCCCTGAACACCTAACATTTTTGCCAGTTTCACGGCATAGGAGGAACTGCGCTTCTTGTCGGCCAGGGTAGTGTTCTCATTGGTAATGACGCAGCCGACAAAGTTGAAATCCTTGCCATGACTTTTGTACATGTGCTGAACTATAGGGTTATTCTGGTGGGAATAGGTGTTGTTTTTATCGCAGGCAGAAACACAGTTTCCGGAGACAATGGCCCCGTCCATAACCTCATTGGGGTGAATGAGGGTCGGGATGATCCTCTTGGCATCGACACCGTAGACATAGGTGTCATGAAGTAGCCCTTGGGACTGCAACATATACAGATAGGCCACCTTGGGAAGACCCGGGAAGGATGTCATGGCCTCGGCAAAATTCGGAAGGCGGTAGGTCTCTACTTCCCCCCCGGTCGCTCCCTTCGCCGCGGCCGCAAGGTAGTGGGCCGTTTTTAATCCGGCAAGCCGGCAGGCTGATTCGTATTCGTGCTTTTCAAGACCTTCGACGGGTTCAACGACAAGCACCAAGTTGAGCGTTTTAGAAAAGGGCGTATATTCCGCTCCGGGACCCGACATGTCGATGATCCCTTCCTGAAAGCCCACGATCTTTCCGCAGGTAACAACCGCCGCACCGCTCAGGGCAAGGGTGGTACCTTCGCCGACCGTCTCGACGTCGCCGATGAAGCCGGGGAAAACTTCTCCCGGACCATCGAGCTTGCACCTTGGTTCGACCACATCCTTGACCGGGAGGATCCTCGTGCTCTCCCCCGGCCGGGCAAGCTCAACCCTGACGCTGGAGAACCTCTGGTCTTTCATCAGCATGTCGACTATTTCCTGGCTGTTCACCCTGAGGGTCCCGGCATCGAAGGAAGTCTTGTCTCCCTCCACCAGGGATTTTACTGCGACTTTCTGGATCTTGAGTTCCAATTAGGTTTCCCCCCTTTCGAAATACCGATCGCTATCAAGCCAACTTCTCGACCTTGGCCCTGATCGCGTCAGGCGCTGCTTCAGCTCCGCTCAATCTGTCGATGATCTCCCCCCCCTTGTAGATTAGGAAGGTCGGCACTCCCATGACCCTGAGGGAAATGACAAGTTTGCGGTTCTCCACAACGTTGAGCTTGCAGAATTTCACTTTGCCCTCGAATTCCCGGGAAATTTCCTCCACCTGCGGCATCAACGCCAGGCAGGGACCGCACTTCGGACCCCAAAGGTCCACCAGCACCGGAAGGTCACTGTTCAGGACCTCTTCTTCGAAGTTTTCCTTGTTCAGTTCGATCAATCTTTTCACCTCCCTTCGGCTTTCTCCGCCCTTAGGAGTATCCCAGATTCTTTGCATATTTATTGCTACGGGCGTTGCTTTTTCAGCAGACCATACCTCTCCATGCTGTCATACAGCAGGTAAACGTCGAGAGTGGCATAGTCTTCAAGGTAACGGTTTTCTTCGGTGGAATTTCCGGAGGTTGATCCCCGGGATCTGTACAAGCCTATGGCTCTCTCGAGGATGGATAAAGACTCGTGATCGACCCCACTGGTTTCGTCGGGCAGGCCGACGAGGATGCTTCTGAAAAGTTGCTGGGAAGGCTGCACATTCCCGTAAAGCGGATGAGTCAGGAGCAGCCAACCAGCATGGACTCGGTCTCTTGCGAGGGTCAGAACGCATAAAGGGCCACCTTCAACGAAGGTGGCTTTCGAGGAAATGTTTCAAAGCCGGGCATTATTCGTAAGGCATTCGATCTCCTGGAACACCAAAAAACCCCCTATTCATCGAATAGGTGGGTTCTCTGTCCAGAAACAGCTGTGCGGAAGAAGGCTACGACCCTTTTGTTCTCCCGCGCCTGTCCAGAGACTTGTCCGTCCGCAATCCTTTGGCCTGAGAGTTTCGTGTCCCTTTTCGGCACTTGCCCCTTCGGCTCCCTCGTACCATTAATAAAAAGACACGAGGGTATCTCTTGCGGCCTTCATCCAAAAGCTCCAAGTTGATTTTCTCATGATGAAAGGGAAAGGTCAACGAGGGGGTTCAAAAAAAAAGCGGGGGCCAAAGGCCCCCGCAAAGCATGGAACAAAGACTGCGTGAATCTTACCACTTGAGCCCAGTGATGAAGATGTAGGCAATGGCTATGGGAGCAACCACACGGCATGCCCAGAGCCAGAAAGGGTAGATTCCGAAGGGAACGGTGCCATCGTTCGTCACTTCCTGCTTTGCGCCCTCGGTCCAGAACCAGCCCACAAAGAGGGCTATGAACAGGCCGCCGAGGGGGAGCAAAATATTGGAGGCCAGGAAG
>JAAYIZ010000193.1 GCA_012523215.1 Thermovirga sp. | reverse complement strand
TCCTATTCTTTGCATCCGTTCCGGAGGGGGAAATATGCCCAAATACGTTTTCGTCACAGGCGGTGTCGTTTCGTCACTGGGGAAAGGTATTACCGCGGCCTCCCTGGGGGTTCTTCTCAAGCGCAGGGGATTCAAGGTCTCCATCATCAAGATGGACCCCTACATCAACGTGGACGCGGGGACGATGAACCCCTTCCAGCATGGCGAGGTCTTCGTCACCGACGACGGCGCCGAGACGGACCTGGACCTCGGTCACTATGAACGCTTCATCGATGAGTCCCTCTCGAGGGACAACACGGTAACCACGGGGAAGGTCTACTCCTCGGTCATTTCCAGGGAGCGGGCGGGACAGTACTGTGGAGCTACCGTCCAGGTGATACCCCATATCACCAACGAAATACAGGAGAGGATCCTGAAAGTGAACAACGGTGTCGATGTCGTGATTTCCGAGATAGGGGGGACCGTCGGTGACATCGAAGGGCAGCCCTTCCTGGAGGCTATCCGCCAGATGGCGAATCGCGTCGGCCGAGAGAACGTCCTTTACTGCCACGTCACCCTCGTGCCCTACATCGCCGCCGCGGGAGAACTGAAGACCAAGCCGACCCAGCACAGCGTCAACGAACTGCGCCGCCTGGGGATACAGCCCGATGTTATCGTCTGCCGCTCCGTCACCCACCTAGGCAGCGATATCAGGGAGAAGATCGCCCTTTTCGGCAGCGTCCCCAAGGAAGCCGTCGTGGAGGCGACCGACGTATCGTCCATTTACAAGATTCCCCTTCATCTCTATGAGCAGCGTTTTGACAGCCTCGTGATGGAAAAGTTGGGCCTGGAGCCGAAGCAGGAACCCGACCTCGACGACTGGAGGGACTTCGTCAAGGCCAGCGAAAACCCGGAACGCGTCATCGAGGTGGCCATGGTGGGGAAGTACGTGAGCCACAAGGATGCGTACCTGAGCGTCGTCGAGGCCCTTACCCACGCGGGCACGGCCAACCTGGTGCGGGTAAAGATCCGCCAGGTGGAGGCCGAGGACGTCGAAAAGGAGGGAGTCGTTCTCCTGGAAGGTGTTCACGGGATCCTGGTGCCCGGGGGGTTCGGCTCCAGGGGCGTTTCCGGGAAGATGCAGACGGCCGCCTACGCTCGTGAGAACAAAATTCCCTACCTGGGACTCTGCCTGGGAATGCAGATAGCCGTGGTGGAGTTCGCCCGGAATGTCTGCGGCATCCCCTCGGCTCAGAGCGCGGAGATGGACCCGAACACGCTGGACCCGGTCATAACCTCGGGACCCAGGGGGCCGGGGTCAAAAAATACGGGGGGTGACATGCGACTGGGCTTGTACCCCTGCGAACTGAAGCCCTCCTCGCTCTCCTACGATGCCTACGGAGGGGAGAGGGTCGTCGAGGAAAGGCACAGGCACCGGTACGAATTCAACAATGGTTACAGGAAACAGTTGACTTCCAGAGGAATGCGGATAGCCGGCATATGCCCCGAGCGGGACCTGGTCGAGATCATCGAACTCGAGGAACACCCCTGGTTCGTGGGTGTCCAGTTCCACCCGGAACTCAAGTCGAGGCCGATACGCCCCCATCCACTTTTCGTCGGCTTCATCGGGGCTGCCCGGAAAAGGGCGGAAGAAAATGAAAGGGAGGCCGAAAAATGAATTCAAGGAGCCGTTTTGCATCGATTCTTGTACTTCTTTTCCTGGTAATTGCTTTTGCGGGTGTTTCACATGGGCAGGAAGTCGATACGCCGGAGCAGACCCAGGACCAGATCGACCTCCTCATCTATGCCGAAAAGGGGGCCGGGGGAATTATCCGAAGGCTCGAGAAGATCGAGACGGATCTTTTCGGGCGGGAACTACCGGGTAGCATCTCCGAGCGACAGTCGGGGCTGCTGAACTTCATCAGGAACGGGTCGTTGGGGCAACCCTCGCTGATCTTCAAGGCCGGTCTCGCCGAGTGGGCCATCACCCATGAGATAAGGCCCGACCTCCCCCTCGCCAGCAGGGTGGCCGAGATCGAGCGACAACTGGAGGGCGAAGCGTCGGAGGGACGACCCTTGGCGATGAGGCTCGAGCGACTGCTCACCCTCCTCTTCCCCGGGCAGGTTTTCTGGCAGGAAATTAACGTCCCCGCTAACATGGTTTTCAAAGCCACCTTTATAGACCGGGTCTCGCCGAAGAACGCCGCCGCCGGCGATGTGGTCCGGCTTAAACTCGAAGAGAACC
>JAAYIZ010000192.1 GCA_012523215.1 Thermovirga sp. | reverse complement strand
CGGTAAAGCAGGGTGTTCCTGTGGACCTTCAGGCATTTCCCCGCCCGGGAAAGGCTGAAGCCCGACTCGCACCAGCACCGGATCGTATCGCAGAGATCCTTCATATCCTTTCGCCCCCTCAAAGGCTCTAGGGCCGCTCCTAGGAAGCGTCTCCGCCTCCTCTCGTCAACCGAGAGAAGATAATCCTCGGTCAGGAGGTCAGTGATCCTGTACAATCCCGGCCCATGACTTATGGACTTGCCTATCCCGAGGGCGCTATGAGCGTCCCTGAAAGCCTGTCCCAGTTGCGAGATATCCCGGGCGATTTCGCTCATCCCTATGCAGATCTTCACTCCTTGCCGCAGTAGGTTCTCCTGCAGTTCAAGGCATTTCTTCTCCGCCCTTGTCAAGGCCGCCTCTTCGTCGGTCGAGGCGCTCAACTGGCTCAGGATCACGGCTTTGTCCTCGCCCCAGAAGAGGGGAAGATCCCCATGGCCGCTGAATACTTCCCTTATCGTCGAAAGCAATTGTATTTTTACCGCCTGGATACGCATCTCCGCCTCTTCTGCCAGGGAGCCCGAGGCCTGTTTTTTTATCCTGTCGGTGACTTCCCCGAAGTGGTAAAGGTCCACCAGCATGACCAGGCGTGGGATATCAAAATCGAAACCCAGTTCAGTCAACTTTTTATGGAGCAAGAAGGGGTCACCCCTGTCGAAATCGAATTCCGCCACTTCCTGGAGGAAGCCCTGGAGGGTCCTTTCCTTGAGGAAGGTGGTCTGCATGTAGGCCTTTTCCCGGAGGAAGATCTCCAGTTGCCGTTTCACCAAGCGGCCCCAGACGGTAACCTCGTCGGGATCGCCCGGAATCCCGAGCGTCCCGATCACTTTGCCCGAGAGTTCAATGGGGAGGGTGATGCCCGGCTTGACACCTATCATCTTGCCGGCCACGTCCTCATCGTGGCTCCTGGGCTCACCGGTCTTTATCACTTCCAGCGAAGCTTCGTGGAGCGTCGATAGGCGGGAAGGCTCGTCGGAGCCTATGACGATGCCGTTTTCATCGGTAATTATCAGGTTCCTTCCTATCAGGGCGCCCGTCGATTTGGCGAACTCGATGGCCAGGTTCAAAAGCACGGTTTTCCCCTCCTTTTAAGCTCCTTTCCACTCCGGAAGTGGGTAGAGCCTCATTCTGCGTTTTGTGTAAAATATACAGGATGCGGTGCCATCTATAGATTTGTTTAATAGATATTATGTGAAAAAATACCCAAATAAATCGTTTTAAGAGCCCTGGTTAGTGGGGTTTTTTTATCAACAAACATTTTCGCGCCAGGAATTCGATTCTGACGAAGCATATCATTTTTGTGCAAAAAGTCCAAAAATAATGACCGAGAAGAAAAAGTTTCGTGCTGATCGTACATTGTTTAATAAACGTGGGTTGGATAAAGTGAAAGGCAACGCTTTTTTCAAGAATCCAGAAAATGAAAAGGGGTGCGGCTATGGATTATGAAACCTTCTTGGGTAAGGTACCGGGGCACCTTAAAAATCCTGCCGAGTTCAGAACGGCTGGTGTAAAGGGCAAGGGGAAGCTCGCGGTTGGTTTCGGACTGATCAAGACCCTCGGCGAAGAGGCGGCGAAATTAGGCTCGGGCAAAGCGCTGCTCGTGACGGATAAGAACATGGTCAACCTTGGAATCCACCGGTTCGCCATCGACCCCCTCGAAAAAGCGGGTTTTTCCGTGCAGATTTTCGATGAGGTCGAGCCCGAACCTCACGTCGAGACCTGCCAGGAGGTACAGGATCTTACGAGAAAAGAGGGTTTCTCCGTCGTGATCGGCCTTGGCGGGGGAAGCCCCATGGATGTCGCGAAGGCTGCCGCCCTTGCCCCGGGCAACCCCAGGGAAATGATCGATTACATGACCGGTACCCCCCTGGAAGGCGAAGGCCTGCCCTGCATTTTGGTCCCCACCACTTCCGGTACGGGAAGCGAGGTCAGCCCCTACATCGTGACCAGCAAGGATGACAAGTAACT
>JAAYIZ010000191.1 GCA_012523215.1 Thermovirga sp. | reverse complement strand
TTCCCTCTTCTGGTCGGGGCGAGAGGATTTGAACCTCCGACCTCCTGCTCCCGAAGCAGGCGCGCTAACCAGGCTGCGCTACGCCCCGAACGACGGGCATTGTAGCACCTTCTCCGTAGCCCCGTCAACGAAGGGAGCCCCGGCGTAAATTGATGAGGGAAGAGGAATCATGATATCATCAACGGGGAAAATGATTTTTGCGTACAATGGTGAGCCACCCGTCCGATGACGGGGTGTTATCACAGTTTAACCTATTCTTCTAGGGGGGATCATAGGATGAAGAAGATGAAAGTCCTCGCCGAAGGGAGTTACGTCCCGGCGAAACCCTTCAGGGGGTACACCGGCAAGACCTTGAAGGTCAACGTGGGAGACAAGACATTCCAGTCAAAAGACGTCTCCGAGGAAATGAAGGAAAAATTCATCGGTGGAAGAGGTTTTGGCCTGAAACTACTCTGGGATTCCGTCAAGGATACCACCCGGTGGAACGATCCGGAAAACGAGATAGTCATCTCCGGAGGACCTCTTTGCGGTGTGACCCAGTACCCGGGCATGGGGAAATTCTACGCTGTTTTCGTTTCACCGCTGACGGACCAGACCTACGACAGCAACGCCGGAGGCCACTTCGGTCCCCTGCTCAAGTTTGCGGGTTTTGACGCCATCGAGATACAGGGTAAGGCCGATAAGGATGTCATAGTCCTGGTCGACGCCGACGAGAAGAAGGTCCAGATTCTCGAGTCTCCCTTCGAGGACGTGTACGCTTACACGGTAACCGAAGCACTCCACGAATACTTCGCGGATCCAGGGGATATCCAGGATCGCCGTTTCATTTCCGTGGTGACCGCGGGAAAGGGTGCCGAAACATCCTATTGGGGTTGTCTGAACAGCAGCTTCTGGGACAGCCACCGAAAATTACCTCGACTTAAACAGGCGGGTCGAGGGGGCGGCGGATCCATCCTTCGCGACAAAAAGATCGCTGCCCTCGTAGTCAAGACTCACGACCTTTCCGGCACAGCCAACAACCCGGCCGACGTGGGAACCCTCACCAGGCTCGGGGCAAAACTCCACAACGAAATCCTGACCCTCGACGCAGAACAATGCCGAATGCGCACCGTCGGAACAACCCACCTCAACGAGATAATGAACGAATATCACCTGCTCCCCACCATGAACTACAAATTCGGTCAGCACCCCGACGCTGACAAGATCCATTCCGAGGTCTACGGGAAGATGTTCACCCAGGGCGTCGCCGATGGCTGCTGGTACGGTTGCACCTTGGCCTGCGCGAAGGCCGTCGACGGCTATACTCTCAAGACGGGACCATGGAAAGGCAAAACGATCACCGTTGACGGCCCCGAATACGAGACCGCCGCCGGCATGGGCCCCAACGTGGGCGTTTTCGACCCGGAGTGGACCACCGAGGTCAACTTTTACGCGGACCACTACGGTCTCGACACCATCTCCCTGGGGACCGGCATCGCTTTTGTCTGCGAATGCTACGAGCTGGGGCTTATCGATAAGGAAGATACGAACGGGCTTGACCTTAGTTTCGGCAACAAGGACGACCTGATGGAACTTCTCCATCGCCTCGGCGAAGGCAAGGACAGGTTCGCCCTCATGGTGGGCAAGGGTATCCACAGGATGAAGGATCTCTTTGCCGAGCACTTCGGCGCCGACCGCGAAGTCATGGAGAGGATAGGCATGGAGGGCCAGGGGATCGAGGTATCGGAGTACGTGCCTAAGGAATCCATCGCCCAGTGGGGCGGCTACTTCCTGACCCTGAAGGGCCCCCAGCATGACGAGGCATGGATGATATTCATGGATAGGGTTAGCAAGCAGTTGCCCACCTTCGAGGACAAGGCGGAAGCGCTCCACTACTTCCCCAACTTCAGGACGTGGTTCTCGCTGACGGGTGTATGCAAACTGCCCTGGAACGATATCGAACCCGCCGATAACGCCACCAGCTACCCGCCCCAGGAGGCCGCGAAAGTGCCCGAGCACGTCCAGAACTACGTTGAAGTCTTCAACGCCGTGACGGGGAAGAATATCGACAAGAAGGAGCTTGTACTCCAGTCTGAGCGCGTCTACAACTTTCAGAGGGTTTTCCAACTCAGGCTCGGCAAGGGCACCAGGAAGTACCACAACATACCCGACAGGGCCCTGGGACCTGTCTGGGCCGACGAGTGGGAGGCACGGGAAGAGTACTACGACAACGAACTCAAGGCGGGCGGGGTTGCCCCTGCCGGTCTTTCCTCCCAGGAAAAGTGCGACCGGCTGCAAAAGATACGCCGGGAACAATGGGAAGAACTGGTGGATGCCGTCTACAAGCGCCGGGGCTGGGACAGAAACGGCATACCGACCGTTAAAAAGTTGAAAGAACTCGGTATGGACCTGCCGGAAGTAGTGGCTACGGTGGAGAAACACGCCAAGCCGGAGGATCAGTGGAAGGAATAGCATCATGATCGTCGTGAACGGCGAACCGATGGAATGGAAGGAGGGAATGACCGTCAGGAATGTGATCGACGAGAAGAGATACGTCTTTCCCCTTCTCGCGGTCTGGATTGACGGCACTCCCATTCCGAGGGATCGATTCGACACAGCCTTGATCTCCGACGGATCCAATGTCCAGGTTATCCATATGATCAGCGGCGGTTAAAGTGTTAAAAAAGGGCAGGCCTTTTGGCCTGCCCTTTTTTATTCGAAGTCAACCGGCCTGCTACTTTTGGTTCGGGTCGTCCCGCTTTTTGGGCTTCAGGGAGTTGTTGTGATCCTGCCTCGTCGTTCTCGCTTCCCAATGGAGCCTGTCGTTGTCACCCGTCTCCAGGGCAATGGGTATTTCGGTCCAACCCCAGGGGGTAACCATGATGAACCTCAGCTCCACTCCGTGGGAGGCCAGGGCCCTGAAGTGCTGCACATAGCGGACCACTTCTCCTATGACCCAACTGTCGCTGAGCATCCAGACCCGTCGGCAGTGGTCCCTGCCAAAGAGGGCGGCATAGTCGATGGCCATCCGCATACCCTCGTCGAAATCAACCGGGCCGAAGCAAAGAGCTACGGCTTCCTCGTGCCCGGCGGGTTCGCTTGAAGCGGGCAGGATGTCGGCGAATTCGTCAACCCACTCGAGCTGGGAGATCAGTGCTTCAGGGTCTCCCTGCTTCCTGTCTCCGAAACCGAAGAGGTAATCCTCGGCGGAGAGTTCGCCCTCACCGGAAAGAGCCGAAACCATCCATTCCTGGATTTGCGAAGCGAGTCTCTCGATATAGGAGGGAATATCACCGCCGGTCATTGCCCTGAGTACATCCCCGACAGTCCATTCTTCGTACGGATCAAAACCTTCCCCCTCGTTGCTTCTTCTGTAATCATTGGCGCCCATGAAACACACCTCCCCCGGGCTCTCAAGTTTTCTGAGCATAGCACATTTTGAAGAAACGGACACGGGCGAATTCAGGTTGTCTTTAGCTTATAATAACCCCATAATCGAGAATATTGAAGGAAACGAGGTGGGTTTCGA
>JAAYIZ010000190.1 GCA_012523215.1 Thermovirga sp. | reverse complement strand
TGTGGGTTTTTTGTACTTCTCGAAGGTCACGGCGTTGGCAAGGCTCTTCATGCGGGATCAGCTCCCTCAGAGGGTGGTATGGTCGTACAGAAGGCTGGAATGGACAAACCAAGGCTGCTACAACCATATTTTACTAGGTCAAGGTCCGTTTCCTGAGGTCTTTTTCAGAGATTCCTTAGCCGTTTGTAGAATCTGTGGCACTTGTTTACCTTTCCCATATCAAGAAAAAGATACGGGACTCCGGATTGTGTGACAAATGGACATTGAAGAGCCTGCTCGACTAGTTGAATATGATAGAGCTGTTTGGGGCTCCGGGACAGGAGAGAAGTCCTGGCGAAGTCACGAAGAAACAGAAAGACATCTATGCTGAACCGGACATCCCGGCACCGCAGTTACAAATGCTGGAAATGCAGGATGCAAATAATCTTAGCCCAGTTTTGTAACCCTCATCATTTTATTGCCTAGGCCCTAACAGATTCCTCATCTCCCCTAGCCCCTCCACTATCGCTTCGGCATCGATACCGGAGTAAGCCAGCCTGATGTACTTTTGAGTCTCGTCGGGAAAAGGCGTCCCGAAATGATTTCGTGTGGTGAAGGATACGCCCGTTCTTTCCAGGATGTACCTCCTGAAATCCTCGACCTCGTCCATTCTGAGCTTTTCCATGGCCTTCGTCACGTTCGGGAAGAGGTAGAAAGTGCTGTTAGGAGTACCCACATGGATACCCTCCATGCTGTTCAGGATGGAGACAGCCTTGTCGCGCCTCTTGCACAAGATGTCCAGCATCCTCCTGTGGTCGTCCTGAGGTCCTTTCAATGCGGCAACCCCCGCCCATTGAACGAAGTTGTTGGTACAGGACTCGTCGTTGACATTGAATCGCGAAATGGCCTCAATGATATCCCTGGGACCGATCGCGGCACCCAGGCGCCATCCTGTCATGGCAAATTTCTTGGAGAAAGTGTAGAGAATGACCGTCCTCTCGGAAAGACCCGGGAAGCCAGTGATGCTCATAGGGGAGCCGTCAAAGAGAATATCGAAATAAGCCTCGTCGCTGAGGACGTAGAGATCGTGTTTCACGCAGATCTCAGCCAGCCTTCTCATCTCTTCCCCACCTGATTCAGCGCTGGTAGGGTTATGGTAGTTGTTGTAGATAATGAGTTTTGTCCTCGGGGAGATCTGGCTCTCGATGGCATCAAAGTCCAGGGCAAAGCCTGTCTTGGTTTCCTTGAACCCATAGGGTTTCCCCACGCCCTCGTGGAAGTTGATCATTGATTCGTAAATGGGAAAACCGGGATTGGGATAGAGCACCTCATCACCAGGATCCATCAGGGCCATTAGAAATTTGCCGATCACAGGCTTACCACCAGTCTGGATACTGACGTTATCGGCATCGAGTCTGAGACCCCTTGTTCTCGAGATCTCCTCGGCCATCGCCTCCCTCAGGGGCAGGATGCCCGGAGTGGGACAGTAGCCTGTCTTTCCCTCCCTTATGGCCTTGTTCGCCGCTTCCACAATGTGCTCGGGAGTGGGGAAATTTAGGTCTCCGAGGTGGAAGTGATAGACCTTTACACCGGTGGAGGCGAGCTTTGCGGCCTCGGCTCCCACGGCAAACGCAGTTTCAGTGCCCAGTCGCCTGGTCCTCTTCGCGAAAGGAATTGACACGGGGGAATCACCCTCTCTTCATTTTTACGGCTTCAAGGGCGGCTTCCGCGATAGGTTCTGCCTTTAGGCCGTATAGTTCCATAAGTTCGTCGGGTTCACCGGACTGACCAAAAATGTCCTTAACCCCGATCATTTTTATCGGCACGGGATAATTCTGGCTCAGGACCTCGGCAACGGCGCTCCCGAACCCACCCATGACCTGGTGCTCCTCGGCAGTGACGAAAGCTCCTGTCTCCCGCGCGGCCCGAAGAAAGGTGGCAGCATCGATGGGCTTCACAGTGTGACAGTTGATCACCCTTGCGGACAGCCCTTCCTTTGAAAGAATATCAGCCGCCATAAGGGATTCATAGACCATCTGCCCGCAGGCCGCGATCGTGACGTCGTCGCCGTCACGATAAACCTCAGCTCTTCCTAAAGTAAAGGGTGTCTTACAAGTGGTTACCTCGGGCACTTTCTCCCTGCCGAAACGGATTACTACCGGACCAGGGATCGAGGCAGCCGCCACCGTGGCCTTGAAAGTCTCGTGATAGTCCACGGGAACGATCACCGTCACGTTAGGTATGGCTCTTGTAATGGCGATGTCTTCCAGGGCCTGGTGTGTAGCTCCATCGGCTCCAACAGAGACTCCTCCATGTCCTGATCCAACTTTCACGTTCAGTTTCGCGTAAGCGACCGTCGTCCTGAGTTGATCCCAGGCCCTCCCCGTGGAGAACACCCCGTAGGTGCTGACAAAGGGAATCTTACCGGAAACAGCCAACCCTGCCGCCAGGGCCATCATGTCCTGCTCGGCGATGCCGGTCTGTATGAATCGGTCAGGGAAAGCGTCACGGAAACGGTCCACGCAGAGGGAAGAACTGAGGTCGGCACCCAGGACGACCACGGAGGGATTGTTTTTCCCAAGTTCCACCAGTCCGTCGCCGTAACCGAAACGGGTTGGCGTCCTTTCCGGTTCGGGAAAAATCTTTGGAGAAAGGAAAAGATCGATCATCGGACAACCTCTTTTGAAAGCTCAAGCAATGCCGCCTCGGTTTGCTCCGATGAAGGCGCCTTGCCGTGCCACCCGGCCTGGTTCTCCATAAAGGAGACACCTTTGCCCTTTATGGTGTGAGCAATTATGATGGTGGGCCTGAAGTGGGTATGGCGAAAACGGTGCATCGCGGAGAAAAGATCACGGAGATTGTGACCATCCACCTCGATAACGTTCCATCCGAAAGCCCGCCACTTGTCGGCTAGGGGTTCGAGGGACTTGATGCTCTCGGTATCACCATCTATCTGCAACCCATTCCTGTCGATAATGCCGCAGAGGTTATCCAGCCTGTAATGGGCGGCAGTCATGGCCGCTTCCCAGATCTGCCCTTCATCGAGTTCCCCATCGCCCATAATGCAGAATACCCTGTTGGATTTGCCATCCATTTTCATGGCAAGAGCAATGCCAGAAGCGAGAGAAAGGCCCTGCCCAAGGCTTCCTGTCGAGGCTTCAAGCCCGGGAAGTTTGCACATGTCCGGGTGACCCTGAAGACGAGAACCCAACTTTCTGAGGGTCAGGAGCTCTTCCTTCTGGAAATAGCCGCTCTCGGCCAAGGCGGCATAAAGGGCGGGGCAGGCATGCCCCTTTGAAAGCACCAAACGGTCGCGGCCTTCCCAACAGGGATCGCCGGGATCATGCTTCATGACATCGAAAAAAAGGACGGTGACAATATCGGCGATAGACAAAGAACCGCCCGGATGTCCCGAGCCCGCTTCCGCGACCATCTTGACGATGTCTTGCCTGATGGCCAGGGACATTGATTTAAGATGACGCAATTCAGCCTCTCCCACGTTTTGACCTCCCAGTGCCATTATTCCAGCGACGCCAAGCATCGTATCCATCGGAAGCAAGCATTGATTCTGTATGCAGCTTATCCATTTATTAGCGTTCATTGCTTTAAAGGGTTCGATTTCTTGCAGAGTCTCATTACATTATTTAGGGGTCTCTTCCATTATCTCAAGGAGCTTGAGTTCAAGTATAACTATAGGCAACAAAACCTGTTCAACAAAATATGCCAGTTCCATTGCGATTTCGTACCAGATGTTGAGTAATCACCTACTTTTTACATCTTTCAGTCCTTTATGGCCAACCTTTCACTGATTTCTTCCTGGTTTTCTTGTTAATTTCCTCTGACTCGGAGCGGGTAGATCTGGTAGATCCCTAGGTTTTTTGGAAAGCAAATTTTGAAAAGGCCCTGGCCAGCCTGAGGCAACCTTCTTCAGCTTCTTCCTCTGTAACCTTAGCATAGGAAAGTCTTATTGTTCCCTTGGCTGTTGATTTGGGATCAAAAGAGAAAATCTCACCACTTAATACTCCTACCCTTTCTTCATTTACTGCGAAGCGGGCAAAACCGCCGGAATCAAGCAATAAAGGAGCTCTCCCCCAGAGAAAAAACCCTCCCTCAGGAACAC
>JAAYIZ010000189.1 GCA_012523215.1 Thermovirga sp. | reverse complement strand
GAGACGGCAACCCCCGTGTAGCGCGGGTTGTTGATCTCCTTCGCGATGGCGATGCAGACCAGGAACGCCATGGACGCGACTCCCATCACGAAAAGGGCGGGTTTGAGGACGACCAGCGGAGGCCTGCCGGAACCCCAGAAGAGGATCACTCCCCAGGCAGCGACATTGGCCGCGGCCACCAGGGCCAGGGGCCACCTCCTCGCCCCGGCCATATCCGAAAATTTCCCCATGAACACGCCCCCTAGCATGGCGCCGAGGACCACCAGAGATACGATCCCCGAGGCTTCATGGCGGGAAAGCCCGTAGACGCTGGTCAGCCATGGAACCCCCCAGGCGCCCATGAAGGCCAACTGGCCCCCGGAAAAAAGGCCGCCTATGATCATCGCGGGCCAGATACCCTTGGACCGGAGCGCCCCTTTCACCGCGTGGAGCAGTTCGTAGCCGCCGATCTTCGGCCCCTTCCCCGTAGGGTTGACCGGGGTGAAACCCATATCAGCGGGACGATCCCTTATCAAGAGAAAGCAGGCTGAACTCAAGAGGAATGATAAAGCTCCTATCACGACAAAGGTCATCCTCCACGAGAAAAGGGCTACCATCATGGCCAGGGGGGTCTGCGCGACGAGCCCTCCGGAATTGCCCACGAAGGCGGTGATACCCGACATGGTGGCGAACTCCCTCTCACTGAACCACTCGGAGAGCATTTTCAGGATACACACGAAAACCGTGGCGGCCCCTACGCCGACGATGAACCTCCCCAGATAGACCAGGGCTGGAGAAGAGGCTAAGCCAAAGGTCAAAGACCCCACCCCGGAAAGGAAGATCCCCGCCGAGACGGTTTTCCTGGCCCCCAGCGAATCGGCCAGCATACCCACCGGGATCTGCATGGCCGTGTAGGCGTAGAAATACATGGAAGCGAGGTGACCAAAGGCCGCGCCCGACATCCCGAATACGGCGACGAGGTCATCCCGTACCACCCCGGGAGCCAGCCTGTGGAAGAAAACGATCATGTAGACAAGGGCCATGATGCTCCAGGCGACGAGGCGATACCTGCGGACGTCCGCTTTAAGCCAAGCGGCGATCTTGACGACCGATACCATCGGGGGAGCTCCTTCCGCTGAAATGCAATATCCTCGTGGGTGTTCCACGGATTATAAGCATACTATATTTCTCGCCGTTCTGGAGGAGGAATGCCTCTTGTGGCCAGGTGCACCGCCTTCGATTCAGGCAGCGTCGCCAAGGGTCGAAGAGATCTGGGCGACCCACCCATTGACAAAAGCTTCGAGGGCGGTGTAGTATGCTTCAAACATCAGGCACGGCCAACCCTTAAAGAAGGAGGGAATCCGCGTGAAGGACAGGATGTATGGCACTGTAGCAGCGACTAACGATATCGCCATTATTATCCTCGTTCTTACGTGGGGGTCCCCTCCTGGGGCGGCCGTCGCGCTATAGGCGCGTAACCGCGAACCGGGACCGGGGCCCCTTGAAACAAGGGGCCCCGGTTTTTTATTGTGTTCGCGGCCGCTCCTGGAGG
>JAAYIZ010000188.1 GCA_012523215.1 Thermovirga sp. | reverse complement strand
TATGCCCCAGTACCTGGCCGCCGTCACGGTGGAAAGGGCCCTGGCAGACTCCTTCCTTTCCCGGGCGATCCGGTCCAGGACTTCCTTCGGGGGCGTGATCATGGCTTCAGGCAAGGTCAGCTTCTCCGATGGGTACTCCACGGCGGCCACATTGATCTGCCTCGAGACCGCCGCCGGCTTTCCCTCCCGGGAGTACCGGATCTCCAGGGTTTTCGCTCCCGGCTTCGAACTGCCCACATCGGTCCCCAGCAGTGCCATGGCCTCGCAACTCCCGCCGACGGTCTCCGTTTCCAGCGACAGTTCCTTGCCCTCCCAGGAGAGGACGACGTCCTCCAGCGCTTCCGGGGAGGCGACATAGACCAGGAAGGGTCTTCCAATGGCCGTCTCCCGGGGAGCCAATACAGTCAGACCCTCGGAAGGGTGGGCCGCCCCGGCCCAAGCCAGGAGGATAGCCAGGGCGGCCAGGATCCTCATCCCTGGAAAGGAGAACGCTTTCCGGCGCGTCATCAGCTCTTCACCGGCCCCGGGTCGCCCGCGGCGTCGCCTCCGTCCGTGTAGGACACGCTCGCCTGGGGTTTTTCGTTGACCGTCAGTTTCAGAACGTCGGGGCGGGCGTAGTGACCCACCACATCGAAATCATAACGGCTCTCGGCGATGAGACCCATGTCTAGGTCAGCGAAGATGATTTCCTCGCGGTCACGGACCGGCCCCGCCAGGTATTGGCCCAAGGGGCCTATTATGGCGCTCCCGCCGGGACACATGATCTCGGGCTGGCCTTCCAGGTCGGTGTAGCAGGCCAGGTCTTCGGGGTACATGGACTTGTGGACGTACTGGTTCACCGAGAGGACGAAGCACCGCCCCTCCAGGGCGATGTGCCTCATCGAGGCCTGCCACTCCTCCCGGGAATCCGCCGTCGGGGCAAGGTAGATCGTCGTCCCCTTGCCGTAAATGGCCGCCCTGGCCAGGGGCATGTAGTTTTCCCAGCAGACGAGGCCGCCCATCTTCCCGTAGGGAGTGTCGACGACGGTCAGGGTGCTGCCGTCGCCCTCACCCCAGATGAGGCGTTCCGATGCCGTGGGTTTCAGTTTGCGGTGCTTGCCCAGGAGCCTCCCGTCGGGGCCGAAGTAGAGCACGGTGCAGTAGAGGGTTCCCCCCTCGCGCTCTATGACGCCCATGACCAGGAAGGCCCCGTACTTTTTAGCGGCCTCGCCCAGGGCAGCGGTGGTATCGGAGGGCACCTCCACGCTGTTTTCGAAATACCTCCGGAAGTCCTTCCTCCCCTCGGGGGAGCGGCTGCCCACCACTGCACCGAAGGTCAGGCCCCTCGGGTAGGCGGGGATGAAAGCCTCGGGGAAGACGACGATCTTCGCGTTCTCCTTGCCGCAGGTCTCCATGAGGTCCAGGGCCTTTTCAAGCGTTCCCCGCCTGTCCATGATCACCGGGGCCGCCTGCACCACCGCTACCCTGACTGTTTTGCTTTTTGAATCCATCTCCATACTTCCTTCCTTTATTCGCCCAGGACCGCCAGGGCCTCTTCGAGGGCCGCCCCGGTGTCGTTGGTAAAACCTTCCTTTGAAAGGATGCCGCCCAGGGCCGCCAGAAAGAGAACGACGTTCCTCCTGTTGGAGCCGCTGCCCATGAGGCCTACCCTTATGATCTTGCCCTTGAGGTCGCCGAGGCCGGAACCCACCTCGATGGAATACTCGTCCATGAGCCTCCTCCTGACAACGGCCTCGTCCACTCCGCGGGGCATCTTCACCGACGTGAGGCTCGGGAGTCTGAAGACGGGCTCCACCAGCAGTTCCAGGCCCAGGGCTTCCAGCCCGGCCCAAAGCGCCGACGCGTTCTTCCTATGGCGGGCGAACCGATTTTCGAGACCCTCCTCGGCGATGATCCTCAAGCCTTCGTTCAG
>JAAYIZ010000187.1 GCA_012523215.1 Thermovirga sp. | reverse complement strand
TTCCAGGGAATGCTCTTCTCTTTCAGGACATCCTGCGGGCTCCTTGGCTTGGAAATGGCGGAACCCCTGTTGGCCCATGGAGTCCACGGGATGGGCGAGGTGGAAAAGGGTCAATGGTTGAACCTGGCCGAAGAGCTCGGAAGGTCCCTTTGAGAAAAGCTGCAAGGGGCGGCCTTTGGCCTCCTCTTTTTTATCGCTCCACCCGAAACAGGGTCTCCTCGCCGAGCCCGGCTATCACCCGGATATACCCGCCCAGCGCCTTGTCCAGTGATGGGTCGCCGGTGTCCACGAGAAGAGCCTTGCCGTAGAGGCCTTCGAGCTTGGAGGGTGTCCCGGCGACCAGGATCCTCTCCAAGCCGATGGCTCTTATCACCTCCGGCGTCGCCTGCAAATTCCCCCGTCCCAGAATGAAGCCCTGCCCTCCTATCACGGAGAGAACGAGCCAGGTCCTTCCTGGCAACAGCATGTCCAGGATTTTCCTCTCCGACAGGTCGATTCCGAGGGTCTGGCCATCCCTGAGGGCATCGACCCCCAATAAGGAGTAATCACACCCAAGCCGCTTCATGACGGCGCCCGTCGTCGTCCCTGGCCCGACAAGGTATAAATCCCCCGGGATCATCCTGGATATGACCTCCAGGGCTATCCCGTCGAGTTCCACGGCCCCGGTCTTCCCTCCCCCGGTTTTTCCCCCCTGGAGAAACCTCTTCTCGAGGGGCACCAGCAGGTAACCGAAGAGGCTCGCCCGGAGAGATCCTTTCCTGAAGGCCTCTTCATCGATATCCATTACTTCCCGTTCCTCCAGGTCCACCTTCGACCCCGAGAGGAACAACCCGGCCAGCTCGCCGGCCATGGCCGGGTTGCGGGCGAAGACGGGTGAGTGGATCTTGACTCCCGACGGGATCCCCAACGCGGGGACCCTTGTCCCTAATACAGTCGCGATATCCCTGGCGGTCCCGTCGCCCCCGGCGAAGAGGATCAAGTCGACGCCGGCCTTCTCCATCGCCCGCGCAGCTTCCCTGGTATCCTCGGCCGAAGTGAAGGGACCGGCCCCTATGGGCAGCACCTCCGTCGGAATACGCGCCTCCCGGGACTCCAAGTCCCCCATCTCGCCGATACAGGTCAGGATCCTCACCCCGTCGGTGACGCGCTTCAACGCTTCGAGAGCTTCCCGAACCCTCGAGGGGGACCTGGGGACGGCACCCAGCGATAGGGCTTTCTCAAGGATATGAACCCCATCGGTACCCTTGAGGCCCACGGCCCCTCCCATCCCGGCGATGGGGTTGACGATCAGGCCCAACAGCTTTCGGTCCCTTTCGTTTCCGTCGCTCATCTTCTCTGGAAGTACCCCGTGTATTTTTTCGTATACTCCCTCCACGTTATGGCCCATCGGTCGGGATCGTCCAAGTATTCGTGGTCGATAAGGTGAACAGTGCTGCGGTGAGGGGCATTCCTTATGACTTCCGGCTCCTCGTAACATTCCTTGGATATCTGCTCCAAGATGCCCAGGTACTCGTCCAGGTCCTCTTTTGAATAGGATTCGCTGGGTTCAATGGTGAAGGGCTCCGGTATAACCCAGGGTTC
>JAAYIZ010000186.1 GCA_012523215.1 Thermovirga sp. | reverse complement strand
GCGCCTGCTTGATGGACAACCTGATGTCACCCTCGTTCTTCATGGGATACATTCTCTATCAAAACCCAGGGGGGGTGACATTTTCCCTGTCCCCTTAAGGGGTGACATTATCGCTGTCCGGCGACACAGAGGCAACTCGCTATTGACATACGGATAACCATGATATAAGATATAATCCCTGAAAAATTCCTATGGAAACGGACCTTGACCTAGTAAAATATGGTTGTGACAGTCTTGGTTTGTCCATTCCAGCCTTCTGAACGGCCATACCATCCTCTGAGAGAGCTGACCCCGCATGAAAAACCAGAAAAGCCTTGCCAACGCCGTGACCTTCGAGAAGTACAAAAAACCCACGAGGCGGGAGCAGTTTCTGGCCGAGATGGAACAGGCCGTCCCCTGGAAGGAACTATGCGCCCTTATAGGGCCTTTTTACCCCAAGCTGGGAAGGGAAGGCCTCCCTTAGGGCTGGAACGGATGCTCCGGATCCATTTCCTGCAGAGTTCACTTCAACCTCAGCGACCCTGGAGCCGAAGAAGCGCTCTACGACATGGAACCCATGGGTTGGTTTGTTGGCGTGTCCTCGGCAACGAGGGGAGTCCCGGACGAAAGGACGATCAGCAAGTTCGCCACCTTCTCGAGGCCCATGACCTTGGCGAGATGATCTTCAGGAAGGTCAACGCCCTCCTTAAATCCAGGGGTATGAGACTCTCCGAGGGTACCATCGTCGACGCCACCATCATCAACGCCCCGTCTTCGACGAAGAATAAAGAGAAGAAGCGGGACCCTGAAATGCACTCCACGAAGAAAGGCAACCAGTTCTACTTCGGGTGAGAAGATCCACATAGGTGTCGACAGGGCCACGAAACTGGCCCACAGCCTTGTCACTACGCCTGCCAACGGGCACGACTCGCATCTCATCGGCGAACTTCTCCAAGGGGGAGAAAGCGGAGTATGGGGCGACTCGGCCTACATGGGCAAGACGGAAGAGATCAACGGGAAGGCTCCCATGGCCTCAGATAACAGGAACAGAAGGTCCACCAGAAACAGGAGGCTCACGGAAGAGGAAAAGGAAAGGAACAGGATGCTTTCCAAGACCCGCGTCAGGGTAGGACACGTCTTCGGTGTGGTCAAGAACGTATTCGGATACAGGAAGGTTCGCTACAAGGGTCTTGCGGAGAACACCAACGGCATCCATGTTCTCTTTGCATTGTCGAACCTTTACATGGTCAGGAGGAAACTGCTCTCGCTCCCGGCAGGGGCGTAGTGTCCCTGGATATGGGGGAAAAGGCCAAAGAAAGCAAAAGGGGCGATACAGCCCTCCGAAGGCCTTGAAATGATCTTCAAAAGGCTAGTATAGACTGATTTATCCACAGGAAACGGATTCGGCTGTCAAGGTTCCATAGTTGTAACTATCAAAGTCTTTTGTTCAGAGGCTCCCAAACAAAAGGAGGCACGAAAATTATGAAAGCTTTAATGAGACTCTCCCCAGTTGCAGTTATTGCAGGTTTGATGCTTGCAGGGGTGGATATACTGCTCGCTGCTCCAATTTCATTCATGTATGCATCGATAATTGCTATGATAGTGGACCATTACAAATTTCAGGAATTGCTCGATGCAGCTCTTGAAAATCTTAAGAATTTCTTGATTGTTTTTCTCATTCTTCAGTTAGCCTATGCCGTTGCTGAGTGTTTTATGGCAACAGGTGTGGCGGCATCTGTAATTAATATGTCATTGGCAGCCGGACTTAGCGCAAAGACAGTGGCAGTAGCCGCTCTGCTCTTGACCGCGGTGCTTTCGACCGCCACTGGTACATCATGGGGGACCTTTGCAGCGTGCGCACCCATTTTTTTGTGGTTAAACCACATTGTTGGCGGGAACATAGCTTTGACAATAGGTGCAATTGCAGGCGGATCTTGCTTTGGAGACAATATTGGATTGATATCGGATACGACCATAGTAAGCTCCGGTATGCAAGAAGTTGACGGGCTGTTGCTCAATTACCCCTCTTAAGTTCTACAAAAGGCGGGTCAGGCAGAACAGGTGATCGGTCGTTCCATGTGAGCAAAGTTGAATCGTTTGAGAATCTTTGAAAAAAGAACAAAGGCCCTGGTATGATCCACCTTTAGGACCCGGGCTATCATCGCTGGGTCCTTCACGGGCCCGCCGCCCCGCTTCAACAGCACCTGGATGTTCTGTACGGCGCAGACCAGGTATTCCTGGATACTCATCCTCCATAGCCTCCTCCAGCGGG
>JAAYIZ010000185.1 GCA_012523215.1 Thermovirga sp. | reverse complement strand
TGGTCGTATAGGCGTGACCTATATGGGGGACATCATTCACGTAGTAGATCGGCGTTGTAATATAAAAATATTTTCCCGGCATTCAAAGGGCCTCCTTTTCGCGCTTCTTGTCGAGCAAAAATCCTTTGGCCTTGTTTTTTGAAATACCATACTCTTCCGTGAGCCTCCTGACAACCTCTTTTTCTGAAAGGCCCTCATCCAGCATCGCCAGGGCAGCCTCCTCCCAGTCGCCGGCCTTTTCGGGCGGGATGGCGGGCGGTCCCGTCACCAGGACCAGTTCCCCCTTCAGGGACGCCTCGGACAGGTAAGCCAGCAGGGAGGCTACATCGCCCGGAATCCTCTCCTGGTGCAGTTTGGAGATCTCCCTAAGGAGAACAGCGGGCCGGTTCCCCAGGGACTGGAGGATGTCCTCGAGGACCTTTTCCGGGCCATGGGGGGAGAGGTAAAAAACGATGGCCCCGTCAAAGCCGCGAAGATCCTCGAGCCTCGTCCTTCGCTCCCCTTTTCTCCTGGGTAGGAAACCTTCAAAGAGGAAGGGCCGGGGAGGAAAACCCGACAACAGGAGCGCCGGCACAAGGGCCGTCGCCCCCGGCAGGACATCCACCTCGTAACCAGCCTCGAGAGATTGACGGATCAGTTCAAAGCCCGGGTCGGAGATGCCCGGGGTTCCGGCATCGGAGACGAGGGCCACCGTTTCTCCCCTGGAAAGCCTTTCGACAAGGGCCTGGGCGCGTTCTTTCTCGTTGTAGGAATGGTAAGAGAGGAGGGGTGTCCTTATTCCGTACCTGGAGAGGATCTTCACGGTCCTCCTGGTGTCCTCGCAGGCGATGATGTCCGCCTCCCTGAGCGCCCTGAGGGCTCTCAGGGTTATATCTTCCATGTTGCCGATAGGCGTGGGTACCACCAGTAGGGGCATCTCAGCTTCCTATCCTGTAGGCGGCCAGGAGATCGCCGGTGTACTCGCCTTTTCCGTCCTGGATGAACAGTGGTGGTTCCAGGTTCGCGCCCTTCCCGGCCGACCTTGCGGCCTGGACGAGGACCACCGACGCTTCCCGGCCGGGGGCGGGATAGACCGGCCTGACCCTCTTGGGTTCTATCCTCTCCCGGGAGAGGAGGCTCAAAAGTTCGGCGAGCCTTCCTGCCCTGAAGACCATGAAGAGCTTCCCCTTGTTGGCTAGGAGGTACCTCGAGGCCTTTATGACATCCTCCAGCGTGCAGAGAGTCCCGTGCCTGGCCGCGGCTTCCGACTCAAGCGGGCTGGGACGGCCGTGGTTCGCCTCGCCGTAAGGGGGGTTCACCACTACGATGCCGAAGGATTGGGCCGGGTAGATCTCCCTCACCTTCCTGAGGTCCCCCTCTTTGAAGGCGACCCTCTCCTGGAGGCCGTTTTCGACGGCGTTTCTCTCGGCCAGTGCCGCCAGTTCGGCCTGGATCTCCAGTCCCTCGACGGTGACGTGGGGGAACCTTTTCGCCAGCAGGAGCGACACGGCACCGTGGGCGGACCCAAGTTCGATGATCTTCTCCTTTCTGCGGGCCTTCACGAAGGAAGCGAGCAATACGCTGTCCACGCTAACCCTGGGCCCTTCCTCGGGCTGTTCTATCATCAGCATTCCGTGGAGTATGGCGTCCCGGGTCGTCCTCATCATTCCCAGTCCTCCAGCCTTACGCCCACCACCTGCGAGAGCCCCGGCTCAGGCATGGTGATCCCGTACAGGAGGTCCGCCTTCTCCATGGTGGCCCTGCGGTGGGTCATGCAGACCAGTTGCATTGACCGGGAGTACTCCCTGGCCAATTCGGAGAAGCGCCTCAGGTTGACCTCGTCGAGGGAGGCATCGACCTCGTCCAAGACCGCGATGGGCGCTCCGGCGACCTCCATGGCGGAGAAAAGAAGGGATATGGCCGAAAGCGACTATTCGCCCCCCGAGAGTTGGGCCAGGTGCTGGGGTCTCTTGCCGGGCGGGCGGGCGATCACCTCGACGCCCGCCTCCCAGATGTTGTCGCCGTCGGAGAGCCTCAGGTGCGCCTCCCCCCCGCCGAAAAGTCTCTGGAAAAGGCCGCAGAACTTCCTGTCGATCTCCTTGAGCGACTCTAAAAACAGCGCCCCGGCCTGGCGGTCGGTATCATCGATGAGCCTCCGCAGTTCTTCGATGCCCATCGAGACGTCGCGGGTCTGATCCTCCAGGAATTCCAGCCTCTGCCCCAGGGACAGGTCCTCCGAAAGAACCCCCAGGTCCACGTCCCCCAACTCCCTCAGGTTCTTCTCCAGTTCTCTGACGCTTCTCCTTATCCTGTCGTATTCCCTGGTATCGAGACCTTCCTCGCCCGGATAAGGAAACCGTTCCTCCCACATGTCGATCGACTCCGCCATCTCGGCCTCCATCGATTCGAGGCGCTGCCTAGCCTGGCCCATCCTCGCTTCAAGGCTCTCCCGCCTCGAAGTGGCCAGGGCTGATCTCTTCCGGGCGAGTTCCAGGCGGGCCAGTGCCCTGGCATGATCCCCGTCCAGATCCTGCGATCGGGACAGGGCTTGCCGGAGCGACCTCCAGGTCGCGTGATAGGACCTGCCCCCCTCCGAAAGATCCCCCATGGCCGATGAGGCCGCGAGGTCGAGTTCTTCCAGGCTCTTGAGGGTTCTTTCCCATCGCGAGGCGGAGTTTCGCAGTTCCTCCCGCGTCACGGAAAGAAGCCTCCGGATGTTATCCAGCCTTTCGGCGGCCACCTCCGCCCTGGACCTCTTCTCCTCGAGGGTTCTTACCAGTTCCACCTCCCGGGACGGGTCCGGCTCCTCGGAGAAATCCTCCTCGAGGTTCTGGAGCCTTGCCCTTATCTCAAGATGCTCCCTCCCGCAGGACGAAAGGGCCGACCCTACCTCCTCTTTCCTCCCCATGGCCAGGGAGAGCGACCTTTCGGCCTCTCTCTTGGCAGCTTCGGCTGACCGGACTTTTTCCTCGAGGACCCTCCTCTCATCGGAGAGAAGCCTCGACAGCCCGGACACGCGTCCCTCTTCCTCTTCCAGCCGCGCGATTTCTCCTTCCAGGCGCGCCTTCTCGGCCTTCAGGTCCACGGCCTCCTTCTCCTTCTCCTGGATCTCCCGCTTTATCTCCATGGCGCCGGGCCCTCTCGAAGCCCGGCCCCCGCTGATGGTGCCGCCGGGTTGAAAGACATCCCCCTCGAGGGTGACGGCGGGCCCTCGGAAGCCCTCCCTGGCCAGATCCCTGGCCACGTCGAAGTTTTCAACGATCAAGAGGTCGCCGATGACGTGGAGCACGCACTCCTTCCACTCGCTCTCCATTCCGACGAGTTCCGAGGCCCACCCCACAACCCCTTGCCGGCCACGGCGGACGCCCCGGGCCGGCGTCCTCGCCCTGGCGCTCTCCAGGGGCAGGAAGGTGGCCCTGCCGGCGGACCGGGCCTTGAGATGGTCAATGCATCGGCCCGCCTCGTCGATATCCTTCACGAAGAGGAGGAACTGCCTCGCGCCCAGGAAGGACTCCAGGGCGGTCACCAGTCGATCGGGGCAGGTGATGACATCGGCGAGCGGCCTCGGGGAGGCGTCGATCCTGCCGAGCCTCGCCGCAGCCACGAGGTGCTGGACCGCGGGTGGGTAAACACGGGTAAAGACGGTCTCCCTGAGGGTCTCCATACGCCCCTCCAGGACCGACAATTCCCTGGATACCTTCTGGAACGATGCGGCCGATTGCTGGAAGGCGGCATAGGCGTCCCTCTGCCCGCCGCGGGCCGTCTCCTCTTGGAGCCTTTTCTCTTCCAGGTCATTTTTCAACCCGGCGAGCTCTCCCCTGGCGGCTCCCAGCTTTTCTTCGGCGCCGGATATCCCGCCCAGGGCCTCCCGGAATGAAAGGCCCAAGGCCCTCGCCCTCGAACGGGCGGACCCAAGGGCGGCCTCGCAGGCGGCCCTTTCCTCCCTGAGGGCCCTTATCGCGTCAAGGCGTTCCTGGGACTGTTTCCGGTACTGCTCCCACTCGCCCTTCGCCTCGCCGAAGGAACGGGAGGCCTCTTTTTCCTCTTCCCCGGCCCGCAGGGCCTCCTCCTCGAGATCCCCGAGCCTCCTTCGCACTCCCGAGAGCCGTTCCTTCTCCAGGGCCCCGTCGCTGAGCAGGCTCTCCCTTCTTTCAAGCGAACCGGCGAGGGACGTCGAAAGGGCGAACAGTCTTTTCCGGACTTCCACGAGGTCCCTTTCAAGGTCCGAAGCGCGGGAAACCACGGCGACACGGTCTTCGGCCATGGTGTTCATGGTCTCCCCGGCACGGGCCAGGGCCCTGCTCCACCCCGAGGTCCAGGAGGAGGAGGCCCCACCCTGGGCTTCCAGGTCCGACAACTCTCTGCCGATGCCCTCGAGGGCCTTCTCGGACCTGGCCCTTTTGACCCAATAGAGCCGGCTCTTCTCCCTCTCGAGGCTATCTATCACGGCTTTGGCCTCCCTGGCTCTCAGGACGGGATCGGCGATGACCTCCTTCCTGGTCCGCAGTTCGGACTGGAGGGTCATGATCCTCTGCAACTCGACGGAGGCCGCGTCCAGCTTTTGGGCAGCCTCTTCCCTCTGCTTCCTGTAAAGGTCGATGCCGAACAGGGCTTCGAGGTGCATCCTCCTCTGAAGGGGTCTTTGCTGGATGACTTCGGAGACCTCTCCCTGGCTGATGAAGGCGAAACGATCCCCCTCCAGCCGCCATCGCCTCTTGATCTCGTCGAGATCGGCAAGCCTTATCCTTCTACCCTCGAATAGGAGGGTGCTGCCTTCCTCGTTGGAGAATCTACGGCGCAGGGTGCTCACCTTTTCTTCGTCCCTGAGATGGACCATGACCTCCGACGACGCGGCGGGGGGAAGGCTGATGCTTCCCTGGAAGAGGAGGTCTCCCTGCCTGAGGATCCTCAACCGTCCAGGGTTGCCGTCGCCCAGGACCCAGCGCAGGGCGTCGAGGATGTTACTCTTCCCGCACCCGTTGGGCCCCACGACGGCGGTGAAGTGGTCACAAAGCGCAATTTCGTGGCTCCCTCCGAAGCTCTTGAAACCCTTAATATGGACCTGTCCTATGGACAATGCTACCTTCCACCCTCTTTTCCAGTAGGGTTATCCTGTGCCCGACCTGATCCAGCGTCCCCTGGGCTTCCAGCCGGTACTTCTCCCAGGGACTATCGGGGACCGGCCTCAGGTACAGCCTGGTGCCGAACTCCTCCTCCCAGGAGGGGAGAAAGTGTTCCGCCACGAAGGAAGCCACCGCGGGATGGAGTTCGATGAGCAGCGCTTCGGGTCGGCCCGACAGGATCACCTTCCTGATGAACCTCTTCAGCGACAGGGCGATGCTCTCCTCCCTGGTCACAACGCCAGTCCCACAGCAGAAGGGGCAACCCCTCGTGAAGGAGGCCCTTATATCGGAACGGGCCCTCTTCCTGGTAAGTTCCACCAGGCCGAGGCCGGTGACGCCGAAGACTCTTGCCCTGGCGCGGTCGTTCC
>JAAYIZ010000184.1 GCA_012523215.1 Thermovirga sp. | reverse complement strand
TTCCTGTATTAACTAATTATATCACCTCAGGGCGTTATGGCCTGCCCGTTGTGTGTTAGAATGGCGCCTGGTTGAGATTCGAGTTCCCATGGAGGCGTCTGATTTGACTCCTGTGATGCTGATTCTTGCGACCCTGCTTGGAGGGGTGACCGGTTTCATCAACGTAGTGGCCGGGGGCGGATCCCTTCTCAGCCTTCCCTTCCTGATCTTTCTCGGTCTGGATGCCTCATCGGCCAATGCCACCATCCGGGTCGGCATCCTCCTTCAAATCCTGGTTGCCACGGGGCAGTTCAAGAGGGAAGGCGTGCTTTCCCTTAGGGAGTCGCTCTCCCTGGGCATCCCGGCCTCCATAGGATCGGTGGCGGGAACCCTTCTCGCCGTAAACCTGGATGAACGCCTCCTGAAGGTGACCATCGCCCTTCTCATTTCCTTCATGGCGTTTCTTCTCATCTCCAGGCCGAGAATGTGGGAGACCAGACGAAGTTCCGAATGGCCCGCCTGGGCCAAGGGGGCCCTTTTCATGGTCATAGGCGCCTATGGAGGGTTTTTACAGGCGGGAGTGGGATTTTTCCTCATCTGGGCCCTGGCGGCCACGGCCGGCAAGGACCTCTTGAGGGCCAACGCCCTCAAGGCTTCCATCGCGCTCTGCTTCACCGTGGTCAGTTTCGTCATCTTTTTTTCCAGTGGCCTCATCAACATGGAGTATGGCTTGGCTCTCGCCATCGGCAGCATGGCCGGAGCCTGGGCGGGGACAAAATTTTCCGTGGTAAAGGGGAATAAGTGGATAAGGTCCGTCCTGCTGGTCATGGTGGTGATCAGCGCCCTGAGGATGATCCTCCAGGTACTAGGGACTTGATGCCTGGGTTGGAGGCCGAGCTCTTACGCCGCGGTCGTTATTTCTTGCCCAGGAGGTAGAGTTGCAGATCCTCCATTGAAAAGCCGGCTCCCAGCCCCACGGCGAGCCTCAGCCTGGCCTGTTCCGGCCTCAAACCCCCTCCGTCCAGCAAGCCCAGTTCGAGCAGCCTTTTAGCGCTTCCCTCGTAGCCGTAGAGGGTGGCGGTGTGTCCCTTTCCGCAGCGGGTGGTTATCACTATCACCGTTCCGTTTTTCATGAGGGGTTTGAGGTACTGGTTCCAGGAGGGAGGGATGTTGCCCGCGCCGAAACCGGCCAGAACCAGTCCCTCGAGGTTTTTCGATTTGGAAAGGCATGAAAGGATCCAGTCTCCGCCCCCCAGGGATGCCCAGAGTATCTCCACGTTCTTGGCGGGCATGATCGCCCCTTCCAGCGCTGGAGGCCTGTTTGGCTTTCTTATTACCCTTATATCCCCGCCGACAAAATCGGCCACGGGTCCCCTTCCCGGCGCGGCGAAGGCGTCCCTGCGGTGGGCCACCTCCTTGGTCATCTCGGAGGCGGCGAAGAGCTGATCCTGGAAGCACGCCAGGACGCCCATCCCCCAAAGGTTTTCCGACGAGGCCGCTTTCACGGCCTGGGCGAGGTTGGCCATGGCGTCCGATCCCGGGATGCCCGGCGGCAGCATGGATCCGGTGAAGACCACGGGCTGAGGGTAGGCCCATAAAAGGTCCGTCAGGTAGGCCATCTCCTCGAGGGAGTCGGTGCCACAGGTGACGACTATTCCGGAGGCCCCGTCCTTCACGAGTTTGCGCAGAAGTTCCACGAGATCGGTGGTCATCGGTATGGTATAGTGACTGCTGGGCTGGTGGCTCCAGTCGATAACGCTGAGGGCGTTCCCCAGGCCTGGCGGGAGCATTTCCACCAGGTCCTGGGCGGAGAGAGTAGGAACGAAGCCCTTCTGTTTCTCGTTGAAGGTCATGCTGATTGTTCCGCCTGTTCCAACAAAGGCGATCCTTTCGCGACGCAGCATGGGTCCACCTCCCTTGTCCGGATTAGTTTACCACTATTCCCAAGTAGTCAAAGTCGGGGCTGGTTCTTTTCCCCGGGGGGTGTATCAGGGATGAAGATCGTGGTGATCGGTGCGGGAGAGGTTGGGTTCAGCGTCGCTTCCAGTCTTTCGCAGGAGGGGCATGACATCACCCTTGTCGAAAGCGACGAGGAACGGGCTGCCAAGGCCGAGAACGAACTCGACGTCATGGTGGTCAGGGGTAACGGTTCCAGGCCGCCGGTTCTGGAAGAGGCAGGCGTCTGCCCCGGCTGTGACACGGACCTTCTGATAGCCTGTTCGAACCACGACGAGGTTAACATACTAGCGTGCTGGATTGCCCGTCGCGCCGGCGTAAAGAGGGTCATATCCAGGGCCAGGGGCTTGGAGTACACCGACAGTCCCACCTGGGCAAGGCAGTTGGGAATTGACGTGATGATCTCGCCGGAGCGGTCCGTCG
>JAAYIZ010000183.1 GCA_012523215.1 Thermovirga sp. | reverse complement strand
TTTCTTCTGCGTTTTCTTGAAGCGTCCTCTCTCTTTCTCTTTTTGGCTTCGCTGGGTTTTTCATAGTGCTTCCGCCTGCGCGCCTCGCGCAGGATGCCTCCCTTGGATACCTCTCGCTTGAAGCGCTTGAGAGCATCTTCGAGGGATTCGTTGTCGCGTCGAACGACCTGTGTCATATGCGTTCCCCCCCTTCTCTCTCACTCGGAGTTATCCCGGCGGCCATCCGAATACCCGTCCGGCGAGCAGGTGAACATGGAGATGGTTTACAGTCTGTCCGGCACCAGCACCACAGTTGACCACAAGGCGATACCCACCTGCGCGAAGGCCCAGCTCGCGGGCCACCCTGGTCGCTGCGTCCATGACCGCGGACCAGATCGAAGGATCTTCGACGTCATCAGCGGACTCCACGTGCCGCCTAGGCATCACAAGGAGATGCACCGGCGCCCTGGGGTGAACATCGCGTATCACCATGACATCGGCATCGCTGTAAACGATATCCGCCTTCTCGCGCCCAGAGGCTATCCTGCAGAAAGGGCAGTCACGGTTCACAGAATCAACTCCCTGTCGATACAAACCGCCACCGATACGCCCAGGGACCCTCACCGAAAGGGACACGGCGATATCTGGTAGCGAATTATATCACACCAACCCCTGAAGAACCCCTTTTTGTGAATCTTCGGTCATCACCGTGGTGACCTCCCCGGGGAGTGAATCACCACGAGCCCTGACGCGCAGGTAGTGCCGGGAGAGGCCGTCGATCGCCCCTCCTTCGTTCCTCTCCACCAGGACCTCAACATTTTTCCCCACCCACCGCCTCGAATAAAGGAGCAGGAGCTCCGAACCCAGGGAAAGGACCCGGCCCATCCTGGAACGTACCACGGGGGCGGGAACCCGGTCTTCGAAAAGGGAAGCCGGAGTCCCCTCCCGGACGGAAAAGGGGAAAGCGTGAAGTTTGCCCACGCCGGTTCTCTCGAGCATCTCCAGGGTAGAACAAAAAGCTTCCTCGGTCTCTCCCGGGAAACCGACGATTATATCGGTGCTCAGGTGAAGATCCCCGCCCAGGAACGACCTGGCCTTAAGGATCAGGGCCTCGAACTCTTCCGGCTTGTACCCGCGGTTCATCCTTTGAAGAACGGCGGCATCGCCGCTCTGGAGCGGCACATGAAGGTGCGGACAGAATTGAGGCGTTCCCGCGAGAATCTCGAGAAGGGCCTCGTTCAGGCAGAAGGGTTCAATCGAACCGAACCGGATCCTCTTCACTCCCTCGATCTCGGCCGATCGACGGACGACCTCTCCAAGGGAAAATCCGGGGGTCCTTCCGTAAAGACCCAGGTTGACCCCGGTGAAGACCACTTCCGCGCACCCTGACGAGACGAGCATCCGCACCTCTTTTAGTATATCCTCGGGATGCCTTTCGACGGGTACCCCCCTGAGGTCGGGGATAATGCAGTAGGTACATCGATGGTCGCACCCGTCCTGGATCTTGACAAAGGCCCTTGTCATGGTCCTGTCTTCCGCCAGGGAAAGAGGCTCCCACCGTAAGTCCCGCTGCACATCCACCCTCTCAACGCGGGGCGGCACAGGTGGCCTTCCCTGCTCGATCATTTCCGCCACTATCTTGGGTATCCTGTATTTAAGCCTGTTCCCCACCAGGCAGTCCACCCCTAGTTCCCGAGCCTCGCCGGGGGATATCCACTGGGCCCAGCAGCCCGCTGCCACGATGACGGCCCCCGGATTTTCCCTTCGCAGTCGTCTTATGCTTTGCCTGCATTTCCTGTCAGCCTCGGAGGTCACCGAACAAGTGACCACGACGGCCGCGTCAAAGGATCCTTCCCGGGGAGTCCGGGCTCCGGCTTTCCTGAAGGCACAGCCCAGCGCCTCCGATTCGAACAGGTTGGTACGACAGC
>JAAYIZ010000182.1 GCA_012523215.1 Thermovirga sp. | reverse complement strand
CAAAAGCACTGGGTGAGTTGACCGATAGGCCGATCAAGGTGATGGAGGTCTGCGGCACCCATACCGTGTCAATTTTTCGGCAGGGGTTGAGAGCTTTGTTCCCACCCAACGTCGCCCTCGTGTCTGGTCCCGGATGTCCGGTGTGCGTTACGTCCCAGGGAGAGATCGACGCCGCCCTGTCCTTGGCGGGGCGTGCTAATACCACCGTGGCGACCTACGGAGCCATGCTCAGGGTACCGGGCACCGAGCCGACCTTGGCCGAAGAGAGGTCCCGCGGCGCTGACGTGAGGGTAGTCACATCGGCTGACCAGGCCCTTTCGCTGGCCATGGACGACAGGACCCGTACCGTGGTTTTCCTGGCGGTCGGGTTCGAGACGACCGCCCCGGCCACAGCCTCGGTGGTTCTCGACGCCTGCCGGGAAGACCTGGACAATTTCATGATCCTCAACCTGCATAAATCGGTGCCGCCGGCCCTGGAGACGCTGGCCTCCGACCCCGAAGTAAAACTCGAGGCGTTTCTACTCCCCGGCCACGTGAGCGTCATCACGGGACTTGAGCCCTATCGTTTCCTGCCCGAACGGTACGGCATTGCCTGCGCTGTGGCGGGCTTCGAGGCGGAGGAAATAATGGCGGCCCTCGTCGAGGTGGCGCGGCAAATCCGTGAAAAAAGACCAAGGGTTGCATCTCTTTACAGCCGGGCGGTAAGACCCCAGGGTAATGCGACGGCCAGGAGTGTCATGGGTAAAGTATTTGCCCTGGATGACGCAACCTGGAGGGGCCTGGGCATAATAACCTCCTCGGGTTATTCCCTCAGGGAAGAGTTCACTCGCTTCGACGCCCTTGAAAGGCTGGGCTTGACCATAAAAGAAGCCCCTCCCCCGGCAGGCTGCATGTGCGGTGAGGTACTCAAGGGATTGATCGATCCTCCCGCCTGCGCACTCTTTGGAAGATCATGCACCCCTGCGCACCCCATCGGTCCCTGCATGGTCTCGACGGAAGGAAGCTGCGCCGCCTATTATCGTTTCCGACAAAGGGGGAATGTAAACTGGAGAGATTGAGCATCGGCCACGGGGCCGGCGGAAGCCTCACCCAGGAGCTCATCTCGCTCATAACGGGCCGTTTCGATGGCAGCCCCCTGGCCGACGGCGAGGACTGCGCGATCCTGCCCGGTGGTTACGCCATGACCATCGATGGATACACCGTGTCGCCCCTTTCCTTCGACGGAGGTGATATAGGAAAGCTTTCCGTCTGCGGAAGCACCAATGACCTGTCGGTAAGGGGCGTGAAGCCGCTCTACATGGCCCTGGGAGTCATCGCCGAAGAGGGTTTTCCTATAGGAGAACTAATGGAATACATGGAGAGCGCCGCCGCCGTATGCAGATCCCTTGGCGTCCAACTTGTTACGGGTGACACCAAGGTGGTTCCCCGGGGCCAGGCCGACGGACTGTTCCTCTCCACTTGCTGCATCGGCAGGGTGAACCGGAAGGATCAACTGGGGGCTCTCAACATGCGCCCCGGCGACACCATAATCATCACCTGCCCGCCCGGATTGCATGGTGCCACCATCGCCGCCCGCCGTTACGGACTCAAGGTCAGGGGACTTTCCTCCGACTGCGCCGCTTTGTGGCCACTGCTGGAGAATATCCTGCCCGTGAACGGACTCCGATGCATGCGCGACTGCACCAGGGGCGGACTCGCTACGGTGCTCTGCGAGTGGTCGGAAAGGGCAGGGCTCGGAATCGAGATCGACGAGACGCTGGTACCCTGGAATGAGGCGGCCCTTTCGGTTTGCGACATCCTTGGCTTCGAACCACTGCACATGGCTGGGGAAGGCTGCGCCGCCGTAGCCGTAGCCGAAGAGGAAGCTCAGGAAACGGTGGGGCTGCTGAGGAAACATTTTCTTGGGAAGAGTGCCTCGGTGATCGGTCGTGTTACGGAGGAACATCCAGGCCTGGTGGGCATCAGGACACGCTCCGGGGGCACCCGCCTGGTGGATAAGCCCGTCGGTGAACTGCTACCCCGGATATGTTAGGGAATCGTTCCAACCTACCCCAGCCCCAAGACGGAACGGGCGATCTGGAAGTAGACCAAAAGGCCCACCACGTCTACGACGGTGGTTATGAAGGGGCCTGAAACGATGGCCGGGTCGAACCGCAAGGCCCTGGCCGCAAAGGGCAGCAAAACTCCTATCAAGTTTCCTATTATTACGACAACCACGAGGGACAGGGCAACCACCAGGGCTACATCCAATCCGGTGCCCAGGGTCACGGCCCTGAAAACGCCAAGGAGTGCGAGAGCGACCCCGAGGATCAGGCCGGTAAAGGCCTCCCGCAGTAAAACACCGCCAATGTCGCCCCACTTGATCTCACCGAGGGTCATCCCCCTTATCATCAGGGTCGATGACTGGGTTCCGGTGTTCCCCCCAGTATCGATGAGGAAGGGGATGAAAAAGGTCAGGGCGACAACACTCGAGATAATCGACTCGTGGTGCTTCAGTATGGACGAGGTAAAAGCCTGGGTTATTATGCAGACAAGAAGCCATGTCAGCCTTTTCCTCGCCAGGGTGAAGAGGCCGATCTCCAGGTACTTTTCCTCGAAGGGCTGTATACCCGCCATGCGCTCGAAGTCCTCGGTGGCTTCCTCTTCGACGATATCGAGGACATCGTCGAAGGTCACTATCCCCACGAGGCGATTCTCCAGGTCCACCACCGGGATGACGTGGAGGTCGTAACGGGACATAACCTGCGCCACTTTCTCCTGGTCTGTCAGGGTCGTTACGAATACCGGGTTGTCGTCCATCAGGTCCGAAACGAGCGT
>JAAYIZ010000181.1 GCA_012523215.1 Thermovirga sp. | reverse complement strand
TAGTCGCGGGGGACATCGCCGAATTCGCCGAATTCTTCAGCTTCGGGACCAACGACCTCACCCAGACGACCTTCGGTTATTCCAGGGACGACGCGGAGGGCAAGTTCCTGGCCCAGTACGTCAATGACGGTGTCCTCCCCGATAATCCCTTCCACGAACTGGACCGTGAAGGAGTTGGCAGGCTCATGGCCATAGCAGTGACTGAGGGAAAGGAGAAACGTCCTCAACTACAGATAGGGATATGTGGCGAGCACGGTGGGGATCCCCGGAGCATCGCCTTTTGTCACCAACTGGGCTTGGACTATGTCAGCTGCTCCCCTTTCCGGATACCCGTGGCAAGGCTCTCAGCAGCTCATTCGAGGCTGGGCCTTCTGGATTGAGTTTCCCGAGGGGTGCAGAAAAAGGATTCACGACAGAGGGCCGCCGCTGGAAGTGGCGGCCCGACTTTTCGCAAAGGAGATGCCATGAGCAAGGAAACGCCCAGGATTAGATGGGAAAGGATTGAAAGGGCCATCCTTGAACATTGCGCCGCTTTCAGCGATGAAAGCAGGGGCAGGATGAGGGAAGAGCCCCTTTGCCCTGTGAGGACCATTTTTCAGCAGGACCGGGACAGGATAATCCATTCGAAGGCTTTCAGAAGGCTCAAGCACAAAACCCAGGTTCTGCTCCTACCCGAGGGAGACCACTACAGGACACGGCTTACCCATACGCTCGAGGTTTGCCAGGTGGCCAGGACTATTTCCAGAACCCTCGGTCTCAACGAGGACCTAACCGATGCCATCGCCCTTGGGCACGACCTGGGGCACACTCCTTTCGGTCACATGGGTGAAAAAGTACTAGACAGGATCGCGAGGGAAAATGGGCTCGGCGGTTTCTCTCATGCCAGGCAGAGCCTCAGGGTGGTCGACTGTCTCGAAAAGGACGGGCGGGGTTTGAACCTGTCTAAGGAGGTGCGGGATGGGATCCTGAAACACTCCAAGGGGATGGTGGATGTCCGGGAAGGTTTTTCCGGGGGAGAACCGGTCCTGACCAATGAAGCCAAGGTCGTGCGTATATCCGATTCAATCGCCTACCTTAACCATGATTTGGACGATGCTCTCAGGGCGGGTATCTTGAAAAGCGAGGATATCCCCTCTTCGGTCATGCTAAAACTAGGTGCAACCCACGGAGCGCGGATAGGCCGAATGGTCGAAAGCATCGTCTCCAACAGTGGCTGTGACGGGGTGCGCATGGACGACGACCTCTTGGAGGCCGTCGAGGAACTCCGTTCTTTCCTTTACTACCGAGTCTATGCTTCGGAGAGAGTACTCCGTGAGGAACCCCGGGTCGACCATGTGTTATCCACACTTTTCGCCCACTTCCTGGATAACCCGGCCGAAAACTGTAGTACCGATGACCTCGCCCTATCAGCGATGGATCACATCTCGGGCATGACCGACAGGTACGCCCTGGCATTCTTCGAAAAGACCATCCTTCCCAGCCCCTGGCCCTGAAATCTTCCCCTGTTTTTTCAGTCCGCTATGCCGTATTGCTTCAGCAACTCCTGGAATCGATCCTCGATCTCCTC
>JAAYIZ010000180.1 GCA_012523215.1 Thermovirga sp. | reverse complement strand
TGGGTGATACGGTCGATGACGATGCCCATGATCACGATGGATATCCCCGCCTCGAAGCCGCGCCCCACGTCGATGCGGTTGATGGCCATGAGCACCTCCTGGCCGAGGCCCCTGGCCCCAATCATGGAGGCTATGACGACCATGGCGAGGGCCATCATCGTGGTCTGGTTCACCCCGGCAAGGATAGAGGGCATGGCCAGGGGTATGCGCACCTCCTTCAGGAGTTGCCACCGCGTGGCGCCGTAGGCCCTGGCCGCTTCCTGGGCCGGGGCGGGGACCTGGCGCAGCCCCAGGCAGGTGAGCCTCATCACCGGCGGAAGAGAATAGATCAGGGTGGCTATCACGGCGGGTACCTTCCCCAGGCCGAAGAGCATCATGGCCGGGATGAGGTACACGAAGCTGGGCATGGTCTGCATGGCATCCAGCACGGGCTGGATGAAGCCGGCGAAGAAAGGGATCTCGCCCATGACCACTCCCAAGGGTATCCCTATGATGAGGGCGATCACCACCGAGGTTATGACCAGGGCAAGGGTTTCGATGGCCAACGCCCAGAGGCCGAAGATCCCTATGACGAAGGGAAGGGCTGCAAGAACGATCGTCGGTAGTGCTTTTTTCGTGGCCGTCCATGCCATGAGGGCGATAAAGACCAGGTAGGCCCACCAGGGTATGGCGACCAGGATGCCCTGTACCCACAGCAAAAGTCCCAGTATACCCGAGGAAAAACGGTCGAAGGCGGAGCCGTGCGTGTTGAGCAGCCATCTGATGGCGTGATTCACGCTCTTCGCTACGGAGAATTTCAGCGTCTCAGGAAACATCGTCGATCCCCGCCTTTTTTGCCTGCGACGCCGCCATGGCAGCCATCTGCTCGTCGGCCCTCCGGATCTCGTCCCGCTTGTCCTGGACGAACCGGGCCACGTAATTATCGGCCGGGCGGGCGAAAACCTCCTCCGGCCTGCCTATCTGGACTATCTCGCCGTCACGCATGACGGCCATCCTGTCGCCGAGCCGCATGGCCTCGTCGAGGTCATGGGTGACGAAGAAGATAGTCTTGCGATATTCCTGCTGAATCCTCATGAGTTCATCCTGCATCTCGCGGCGAATGAGGGGATCCAAGCCGCTGAAGGGCTCGTCCATGAGGAGGAGGGGGGTATCGGCCACATGGGCCCGGGCGATACCGACCCTCTGGAGCATGCCTCCGCTCAGCGAGGCCGGGTAGTAATCGACCCAATCCTGGAGGCCGACCACCTTCAAGCTCTCAAAGGCTCTTTCGTGGCGTTCCTTTTTCGGTACGCCCCGCAGTTTAAGGCCAAAGGCCGCGTTCTCCAGGACGGTCTTGTGGGGAAGAAGGCCGTAGTGCTGAAAGACCATGGCTACCTGGTTCCGCCGAAACTCGGTGAGTTCCTTCATGTTCATGGCCGTGACGTCCTGGCCGTTTATCCAGACCTCGCCCCAGGAGATCTCGACCAGCCTCAACAGGCACCGGATGAGCGTCGATTTGCCGCTCCCGGAGAAGCCCATGACGATGAAAACCTCCCCGGGTTTGACGGTGAAGGACACTCCCCGGACGGCGACGACCGATTCGTTGGATTCGTCCAGCGCCGCTATCAGATCTCGGTCGTCCACGTCGAAGATGACTTCCTTATCGGAGTAGACCTCCCAGAGATCTTTCACTTCTATAATATTGTTCATCACTAGCTTCTACAGTTTCGCCAGGGCTGCCTCGACCTTCCCGGCCACTTCGCCGGGGAGCCATGACTTCCAGACGTCCCTGAAATTTTTGAGGAACCAGATGC
>JAAYIZ010000179.1 GCA_012523215.1 Thermovirga sp. | reverse complement strand
CTTCACCGGAAAACAGGACGAGGTCGTGTTCGATCCGGGGACCATCCACCCCGCCGTCGGGGACATGGTAAAGCAGGCCAGGGAAGTCGTCGAGGACCTGGACAAGAGGACCCTGGAGGCGACGGAGCGGATCCTGGAAACCATACCCTTCGTGGAGATCCATCCCGAGAAGGCCGAACTCCGCCCCTCCGGCGACGGCGTAAAACTGACGATCACCGTGGACCCGGAGGACATCTCCTTCGGTAAAAAGCATCGAAATGAGACGGCATCGTCGGAAAAAGTGGCCTCGGAGGATGACAGGGAAGAGCGAAAACCGGGGCAATGATATACTAGTGGTCCATATTTGGGGGAATTCCAACTCCCCCAGGAAAGATGAGGAGATCGATGGAGGTGTTGAATCGATGAGGAAGACCGTTGCGACACCAGGCGCACCGGCCGCGATAGGCCCCTACAGCCAGGCCGTTTGGGCGGGCGACCTGCTTTTCGTGTCCGGGCAGATCTGCATGGACCCGAAGACGGGAGAACTGGTGGGCAAGACCGCCGCGGAACAGGCGGAACAGGTGCTCAAAAACCTCGGGGCGATCCTCGAGTCCCAGGGGCTCTCCTTTGCGAAGGTGGTGAAGGCCACGGTGTTCGCCAAGGATATGAACGATTTCCAGGCCGTCAACGAAGTCTACGCCAAGTTCTTCGCCGTCGACCCTCCCGCCAGGGTCTTCATCGAGGTGGCGCGGCTACCGAAGGATGTCTTGGTCGAGGTGGACGCAATCGCCGTAAAGGGTTAAAACATTGACAAAGGAGCGAAAAATACGTACTGTTTTACCAACCGGTTAAAGTGCCGGCAGATTCTTTCGTATGGGAGGCATTATCCAAATGCAGGGTACGGTCAAATGGTTCAATGAAGCCAAGGGGTATGGTTTCATCACCCCCGACGAAGGCAACGATGTCTTTGTCCACTTCAGCGCGATCCTGGGTGAGGGCTTCAAGACACTGGCAGAAGGGCAGCGGGTCGAGTTCGAGGTAGTCCAGGGAGAGAAGGGTCCCCAAGCGGCAAACGTGGAAAAGATCTCCTGACTTCATTTTTCAAGGCACCACGGGCGAAGCAAGGAGAGCGGCGGCACCCGAAAAAGGGTGCCGCTTTTTTACGGGGAAGAGAGACCTTTCCGCCGGGATTCAGAAAGGGATCGAAGAAAAACCTTTACAGGACTTGCCCTGGGGCTCCAAGGATGGGATAATCCCCTTGAACAAAGCCTTTTCGAGAGGAGGACGACAGCAGTGAACAAATCGGAACTGGTCCAGGCCGTAGCGAAATCGGCGGGCCTCACCAATGCCAAGGCGGCCGAAGTAGTATCGGCAGTGATCGGCGAAATAGCCGGAACGCTGGCCAAGGGCGACAAGGTCCAGATCGCGGGCTTTGGCACCTTCGAGGTCAGGCAGAGGGCGGCAAGAGAGGCACGTAATCCCCAGGATCCCACGAAAAAGGTCAAGGTCCCTGCAAGAAAGGTTCCCGCCTTCCGTGCTGGAAAGGCTCTAAAGGAAAAAGTGCGCTAGCAGCAGTCTTATTCCTATTTCCGCCCCCTCGGGGCGGATTTTTTATT
>JAAYIZ010000178.1 GCA_012523215.1 Thermovirga sp. | reverse complement strand
GGGAGTGGACCTCCCTCCTGAGTATCCCTTCTCCCCTCCCGTGGATAATGACTACTTCGCCGTACCCGGCGCGGAAAGCCCTGTCAAGGTACACCTCCATCTCGGGTATGGCTTCATCTACGGTCATTCCCCTGACCATTATCGAAGAGGGCACGCCCCTTGGCACGGGGACATGGGCGCTCTGGAAGGGCTCTGCCGCCGGGGACGGCACTTTGCCCTCGACTCTGGCCAAGTCCTTCAGGGGGACGTCTATCGTCATGGAGCCCGCGACTACCGCGGCCTTGTCCCCTTTTATAGATTCGACGACACCTCTGGCCTCGGTGCCTATAAACTTGACGACATCACCAACCCTGGGAACACCTTCTCTTTCCATCCTTTTCCTGGCCAGAGTCTTCTCCCTGCGGTTTATCCTGTCCTTCAGCGGCTGCATTTCTTCCTTTGACTTCCCAAATTCCCTGCGGGCGGATGATTCGGCGGCCCCGCGCAACCGGTTGAGCATCTCCAGGGCAGTTCTTTCCGCCTTATCCATGATGATCTTGGCCTTTTTGTCGGCGGCCTCCAAGATTTTTTCCTGTTTTTCGTCTACCCCTCGGATCCTATCCTCGAATTTTCGCCTAAGTGAGGCGAGATTCTTCCTCTCCTCGGCCAAGGCCGTTCCCGCACTCTCCAGTTCGACCTGCTTATCGAAAAGTTCCGCCATGACCTGCTCTGCCGTCCGAGCCTCGCCGGAAAGGTGTTCCCTGGCCAAGTCGATGACTTCCTTGGGCATTCCTAGCCTCTCGGCGATGAACAGAGCGTTGCTCTTTCCAGGAAGTCCCATGATCAGTTTAAATGTCGGGGCCAGGGTGGCCGGGTCGAACTCCATGCCGGCCGCTTCCACCCCCCTGCTACCGAGGGCGTAGCGTTTTATGGGGTTATGATGGGTTGTAGCAAGAACCAGGGAACCTCTTTCCTTCAATGCTTCCAGGATGGCGATCCCCAGGGCGGCGCCCTCCTGAGGGTCCGTTCCGGCTCCGAGTTCATCCAGCAGGAAGAGGCTATCCTTGCCGGCCTTCTCCATCATGGCTATAATCCTTCGAATATGGGAACTGAAGGTGGAGAGGCTCTGCTCTATACCCTGCTCATCGCCTATGTCAGCTGCCATGTGGACGATCCAGCCCACCCGGGTTCCCTCGGCCGCGGGGACGGGGAGTCCCGACAGGGCGAGGAAGATCCCGATGGCTACCGACTTCAGCACCACCGTTTTCCCGCCGGTATTGGGCCCGGTGATGATCAGTTGGCGAAACCTCTCTCCGCAGTGGATGCTCACCGGTACGCACTCTTTACCGATCAGTGGGTTCCAGAGGTCCTGGAAGTGGAAGCGGGATCGATCATCCAGTTCGGGCAGGGTCCAGGAAGATTCAGCCATGAATTGATCACAGGCATAAAGGACATCGATCCTGGCCAGGGCGGACTCGGTCTCCAGGATGGGGAGTTCTTTTTCCAGGAGCATGACGGTGAGGGAAGACAGGATCCTTCTCTCCTCCTCGTTTTCCTCGCGTCGGAGAATCTCGATCCTGTTGTTCAGGGAAACGAGTTCTTTTGGCTCCATGTAAACGCCCTTGCCGGAAGAAGACCTATCGATGGCTATCCCGTCGAACCGCCCGGAGTCCTCGGCCCTGACCAGGAGGGCGAATCGCCCGTTCCTGAAGTGCACAACCCTGTCCTGAAGCATCGGGGTCATACCGGGCTCCGAGGAGAGCGCCGCGCACCGGGACCGCGCCCTGAACGTGAGGTCTCTGAGGGAGAGCCTTACCCGGGCTAGTTTCTCCGAGGCGCTGTCGTAGAGTTCACCGTCATCGGACAGGACCTGGAGTTTTTCAAGTTCCACTTCCAGATCCCGGATCCCTTCGGAGAGTTTTTCGATGCCGGGTATTTCTTTTCGGGCTTCCCTCAGAACCTCCTTGATCCTCTTGGAAAGGCCTATCAGGATCCGAAAAAGGAGCAGTTCCCCCCCCGCCAGTACCGCCGAATCCCTGGCGCTCTCTAGGAGAGATCCTAAGGGTTTTATCCTCTCATCCCAGGGCAATTCTCCCCTGGTTTCAACGTAACGGATATAGGACTTCAGTTGTTCCTGTCGCTGGCGGGCAGCATTGACCGATGCCGCCGGGACCATCTCCCTGAGCAAGGAAACGCCAATCTCTGATCTTGTCCTCCTGGACATTCTTTCCAGGACGGCGGTGATCTCGACCAGTTCCGTGGTTTTGTCTTCGACCCTCAAATTGAAGGCTCCGCCATTTCCATGTTCCCGCCCT
>JAAYIZ010000177.1 GCA_012523215.1 Thermovirga sp. | reverse complement strand
TGGTACCGATCCTTCTTTTCCTTCACCTGCATGACGTTTCTTGCCATTTGTGCTTCCCCCTCCTGGTTTCATCAAAGGCGGACCGAAAACGCGCCCTCGCTGCCGGCGCGGATCTCTCCCGCCGCCTTTGCTTTGCTCTTACGTCTTACGCTTTTGCTTTTCGTTTCACGGGTTTCCCATTGGCTCTTCCGATTCACGGTTTCTTACGCCCCTACAGCCCCAAACTCTTCTTCACGTGGGGGATAAGTCCCCCATCCTCGATAAGCCCCTTTACGAAATCGGGGTAGGGCGGGAACTTGAAGGTCCCCCTGGGCGTGACGATCTCGCTCTTGTCGAAGTCGACGGTGACCTCGTCGCCCTTCTCGAGGGCGTCCACGGCTTCGGGGCTCACCACGATGGGCAAACCCTCGTTCAGGGCGTTGCGGTAGTAGATCCTGGCGAAACCCTTCGCGATTATGGCCCCTATCCCGCGCACCTTGATGCAGGTCACGGCCTGTTCCCGGGAGGAACCGCAGCCCCAGTTCTTGCCTCCGACGATGATGTCGCCCGGCTGGGCGTTCTTGGTGAACTCGGGGTCGAGGTCCTCCAGGGCGTACTTGCCCATTTCGTTACGGTCCGAGACGGTGTAGGTGTATTTGCCGGGGAATATAACATCGGTATTGACGTCGTCGCCGTACTTCCAGACCTTTCCTGTGACCTTCATGGCGCTAAAGCACCTCCCTGGGATCGGAGATTTCGCCCTTTAAAGCGGAGGCGGCGACCGTCATGGGGCTGGCTAGGTAGATGAAACTGTCCTTGTTGCCCATGCGGCCTCTGAAGTTCCTGTTGGCCGTCGAAATGCAGGTCTCACCCGGGGCGAGGATCCCCTCGTGGTTGCCCATGCAGGGACCGCAGCCGGGGTTGACTATGACGCACCCGGCGTCGAGGAAGACCTCGAGGAGCCCTTCTTCCAGCGCCTGTCGGTAGACCGTCCAAGAGGCGGGGAGGACGATGGTCCTCACGGCCACTTCCTTGCCCTTCAGAATATCTGCCGCCAGCCGCAGGTCCTCGATGCGGGCGTTGGTGCAGCTCCCGAGGAAAGCCTGGTGTATCGGCGTGCCCTTGACCTCGTCGATGGGAGCATAGTTGTCCACCGTGTGGGGTTTGGCGACGGCGGGCACCAGGTCTCCCAAGTCGTAGTGCAGTTCCTTGGCGTAAAGGGCGTCGTCGTCGGCCCAGAGGGCTTCCCACTGGTCCGTCTTGGCAATGGGTTTGATGAAATCCAGGACCTTCTGATCAGGGGGGCAGGCAGCGTTCTTGGCCCCGACCTCGATCCCCATGTTGCAGAGGGTCATCCTCTCGGACAGGGACATCTCCTCGATGGCGGGTCCGTGGAACTCGATGGACATGTAGTCGGCCCCGTCGGCCTTTATATCGCCGGCTATCTTGAGGATCAGGTCCTTCGCCGAAACACCTCTCTTGAACTTGCCCGTCACGGTGATCTTCATTGATTCGGGGACACGGAACCAGATCTGTCCCGTCGCCCAAGTGGCGGCCATCTCGCTGCGACCTATTCCCGTGGAGAAAGTGCCGAAAGCGCCATAGGTGCAGGTGTGGCTGTCGCTCCCAACGATGACCAGTCCCGGGAGGGCGAAACCCTCCTCGCACATGATCTGGTGACAGACTCCGCCCCTGCTGGTCACGTCGTAGAAGTACCTGATCCCCTGTTCCTTGACCACCTGGCGGATCTTCATGTGGTTCTCGGCGTGCTTGTCCGTCGGCGCCGGGATGGCGTGATCCAGGATGAACACCAGGTGGTCGGGCTTCCAGACCTTATTCACGCCGATCTTCTGGAAAATGCCCCAGATAGGCGCTGCGTTGTCGTGGCTCATGCAAAAGTGGGGTTCAACTATGACGACCTGGCCGGCCGAAACGGACTCGCCGGCCGCCTTGCCGAGCACTTTTTCAGCGAATGTCTTTCCCATGCCGACCCTCTCCTACTTGCTGACGGCCTTTTCCTTGAGGTACTCGATGAGGCCGCCGGCCTTCATTATGTCCATCTCCAGGTCCGCGACGGCGTCGCCGTGGAAGGTGTTGCCATTGGTGAGATCCTTGATCTCGCCCTTCTCCAGGTCTACCTCAAGTTCGTCGCCGTCCTTGATCT